>NZ_JBQCGW010000217.1:0-33226 GCF_051955275.1 Pseudobacter sp.
TGATAGTAGGAGGTAGCAACAGCCCGGTAATCACATCAAACGCTTTCACTACATGTGTGGGCACTGCTGTAAATATCGAGGCAACTGTTTCCGGTGGAGCTACGCCATACACATATTCATGGGATAATGGGATCAGCAGCACTACCAATACCGCAACTGTTACTCCAACAGGAAACAGTGTATATACCTTAACCGTCACTGATAATAATGGTTGTCAACAAAAAGGGCAGGTGGTTGTGAATGCATATGCTGCCAATGCCGGCCCTGATGCCGTTATTTGTGCAGGTAAACCTGTCCGTTTGGGTGTTGCGCCTCCTGCCGGTGTTGCCGGTGTGGTGTATGCGTGGACGCCGGCTACTGGTCTGGATGATGCAACTGTTGCACAGCCGCTGGCTACGCCTGCTGCTGCCACTACTTATTCTTTAAGCATGACCGTTCCTGTTTCCGGTGGCGGTACCTGTTCCACTACAGATGACGTGAACATTACTACTGTGGCAGGCCCCGTTACAGCAAACTTTGCCGGTAACGATATTGCTGTTTGTAAAGGTGGTACTGCCGCACTGGGTTCAACTGCGGAAGGAGGTTTCACTTATACCTGGAGCCCCGGTAATTATCTGAATGCTACCAATGCCAGCACGGCTACCTACGATGCGGGAGCTGGTATAGCTACACCTAATCCTATTACCTATACGCTTACTGCTGCAAGTGGCGGCTGCTCTTTTACAGATGATGTAACTGTATACCAGCTGAACGTTGATGCAGGTGACCACAGGGTCTGCGGTCCCCGTACCGTTGGTGTTGGTGACCCAATGCCACAGGTTACTGGAAAGACCTTCCTCTGGGAAGTGGTATCCGGTCCTGGTACAATTACCGGCGCTACCAATACTGCCACTACTACAGTATCTGAATCTCTGGGAAGCGCAACTGTTTACCGTTTGACCATGTCTTACCTGGGAACCAGTTGCACTGACCTGGTGACTGTTCCGGTTTGCGGAGATGCATCAGCCTGCCCGATTGACAGTATCCAGGTTGTTGCCGATCACAGTTGTCCAAGCACCTCATTCGGTGCGGTTACCCTGGTAGCTGCTCCATCCAACCTGAATGCTAACGACTGGACCTATACCTGGTCCTCTTCTCCTGCAGGAGGTATCTCTGCCACTGCGGGTCCTATTGTTACACTTACAGATAACATTGAAAGGGATGTGACCGTAACGGTGGCCAGCAGGAACAACCCCAACAGCCGTTGCTCAAGAACCATTCGTGTGAATGGTGCAAGCTGGGCACTGCCAACCTTCACTGCACAGGACCACGCCATCTGTGATGCTACACCGGTAAGTATCGGTCAGGCCGCAGTAGCTGGTTACTCTTATAGCTGGACCAGCGTTGCAACCGGGGACAGGTACGCTTCCAACCCAACTGTAAGTCCTGCCATCACCACTAACTATGTAGTGGTAGTGAAAGAGCCAACATCCGGTTGTTCCGTGCGCGATACAGCCACTGTAAAAGTTGCTGCCGTTGTTGCCGATCCTGGTGCAGACTGGGTTACCTGCAGCAATGCGGTGATTGAGTTAGGATCGCCTGCACGTCCGAATTATACCTATAGCTGGACGCCCGCTGTTGCGAGCTACCAGACAGGTACCGATAATACATCCGCTCAACCCAAAGTACTGGTGGCTATTTCTCAGGACTTCACTGTGCGTGCTACCGATACTGAAAGCGGTTGCTTTAAAGATTCAACTGTTCGCATTGTGGTTGATAATGATCCTACATTACCAACCATGCGTGATACAGCAATTTGCCATGGTGGTGCTGCGGTGATCGGTAATCCGATGAACGGCAATGTTACTTTTGCATGGAGCCCTTCAACAGGGCTGAGCGCTACAAATGTTGCGCAGCCAATTGCAACGCCAACAGCTACACAGACCTATACACTGGTAGTTACTTATTATGATGCATTCAATGTGCCTACCTGCACAAAGAGTGGTACAGTAACTGTTACTGTCCGTGGCGTGGAGCTTAGCATGGCAGATGCCACTGTATGTACATCAGATGCGCCATTTGTACTGGGTAGTAATGCTACTGTTACAGGTACTGCAACAACTTATGCATGGTCGCCTTCATCGATGGTTACTAATGCAACTACTCTTGGTGCTGCAGTAGTTGCCAACCCGACCACTTCACAGCAATATACATTGATTGTCCGTGATGCTGATGGTTGTGCCGATACCGCTACTACTACTTTAACCGCCCTCACTACGCCGCCTGTTGCAGGAAGCTCTTCAGTGGTTTGTGCAGGCACCAGCGTTACCCTGGGTGATGCTTCCAATACCGGAACCTGTACCTGGACGGTATCACCTGCTGTGAGTGGAGGATCATTCCCTGTAACTACGGGTCCTAATCCTGTGTTTACACCAACTGTGGCCGATGCCGGTGGTAGCCCATTACTTGGTCAGACATTCACCTTTACCTGCTCACAGGATATCGGTGGTTGTATCAACACATCAAAAGTCTCCATTGTGGTACGTGCGTTCAATCTGCCTGCCATTCCGGTTCAGACTGTATGTACCAATGCCAGCACAAATATTGGTGTTGCCCCTGCTGCAAACGTAAGCTACAGCTGGAGCCCTGCTACCAATCTTGCAGATCCCAATGCCGCCACAACACAGGTGAGTAACCTTGCAAGCACCACTGTGTACACGCTCACTGCAGTACATAATAATGGTTGTGTGGCCACCGCTGACGCAGTGATCGGCGTTCACCCGGCACCTGCACCGATAGTCAGTATCGCTGACGTCAGAACTCCCTTCGGTACCCCAGCTGCAGCTTTCGATCCGCAGATCACTCCTGCAGCCGGTACTTACACTTATAGCTGGACACCGGCCAATAAGGTAACAGATCCGTTTATCATCAATGCAGTTCCTACAGAGAATCAGATTGGAAACTATAACTATAATTTATCTGTAACAGATGGAAATGGTTGTACTTCCGTGGCTCCGGCCTTGTTCCGTGTAGAGAGCATCGAGAACACGCTGCCTGTTACACTTTCTTCTTTCGCTGCAACCACCAGGGATTGTGGTGTAATCCTCAACTGGAAAGTTGAAGCTGCTTCCAACTTCTCTCACTTTATTGTAGAAAGAAGTGTTGGTGGCGGTGCTTATGTTGCCGTGAAGAAAATATGGTACGAATTCAACCGTGTGAACTATAACTACCAGGATGCAGAAACCGGAAACGGTAAATGGTCTTACAGACTGAAAATGGTGGATATCGACGGACAATTCTCTTACAGCAAAGTGGTATTTGCCGATGTTAAATGCACGGTAAAAGCCGGTAGCCTGAAGATCTATCCAAACCCTGCTTCTGGTGTTGTTTACATCAACAGCAGCAAACCTGTGAAAACCGTAGTGGTGTACACCCTTACCGGTGGTCAGGTGCTGCGCAAGGATTATGCACAGAATGCTGCCAGTGTGGTTACACTGCCTGTAAGCAACCTTGTAACAGGTGTATACCTGGTGCAGGTGATTGCTCAGGATGGCACAAGCCAGCCGGCAAGATTGGTAAAAGAATAGAACAAGTCAGACAGGTGTCATTGCAAATGGCGTCCCATAAGGGGCGCCATTTTTTATCGAGGAGGTGTTTCTTACAGATTCTCAAGAACAAAAGCCCTTGAATAGTCTTTTATCAGATTGCGTACTCTTTCAAACTCAGCTAAGATATCGTCTTCAGACCCTGTGGCTTTTGCCGGGTCCGGAAAATTGTAATGAAATTTTTTTGCATTGGCAGGGAAAAACGGGCACCTTTCTTTGGCATTGTCACATACTGTGATAACATAATCGAAATTGATATTATCATATTCCCTGATGTTGTTGGATGTGTGCTGTGAAATATCGATACCATCCCGCGCCATAGTAAAGATGGCTCGTGGATTTACACCGTGTGTTTCAACCCCTGCACTGAAGATGGCAGCCTTATCCCCTGCAAAATGTTTGAGATATCCTTCAGCAATCTGGCTACGGCAGCTATTACCGGTACAAAGCACCAATACTTTTTTCATAATTAATTGAATAGGAAGTTCAGCAGCAGCCGCTACCTGGTTCGCAGCAGGTTCTTTCATCGCTGGCAGGCTTTTGAGCAAAAACTGTTATACTTACAATTTTGTTATTACTGTTATTAAAAGATCTGATTTCTTCTTCAGACAGGTAATTTTTCAGGATATCATGAGGAAGGATGATCTCTTTTTCCTTTTGAATAGTAATACCAGTGAACCCTGCTTCCTGAATGATACCCAGATATTCTTCTTTCTGAATAGCTCCGCTCACGCAACCGGCGTACAGCTCCGCAACCTGCTTCCAGCTGGGAGCCATTTCTCCGATCAGGACTATATCAGATATAGAAAAGTGACCGGCAGGCTTTAAAGCGCGATACACTTCACTGAATACTTTGTGCTTGTTTGGAACGAGGTTCAATACGCAATTGCTCACAATTACATCTGCCATGTTGGAGGTTACCGGCAGGTCTTCAATATCACCCTGACGGAACTCAACATTGTGGAAGCGGAGCTTTTCTGCATTTTCCCGTGCCTTCTGAACCATGGCCGGAGTGAAGTCAACGCCAATTACTTTGCCCGTTGCGCCCACCACCTTTCTTGCTATGAATGCATCGTTACCTGCACCGCTGCCCAGATCAATAACTGTGTCCCCTTCTTTTATTTTGGCAAACTCGGTAGGCAGGCCACAACCCAGTCCAAGGTCAGCGTCGGCATTATAACCATCGAGCGCAGTGTAATCCTCAGACATGATATTGTAAACCTCATCCCCGCCAATGCAGGAACTGGTAGCCCCGCAACAGGAAGATTCATTCTGCAATTTGGTTTGAAGCGCGATGTCAGCATATTTCTGCTTCACCAACTCTTTTAATTGTTCAGGTGTTTGCATGACTTTATATTTATTGGTTTATTGCAATATTGCGATTGAAATAAGTAAAAAAAAGGTCAGCAACAACCTTTTTTGTTTTCATACGCTATGAAGAAAGTATCAAAAGCTGTCTTATATTGATTCCACACTTTGGGATCGATACAATAACAAACACTGGTTCCTTCAATGGTACCTTGAATCAAGCCGGCTGTTTTGAGCTCCTTCAGATGTTGGGAAATGGTAGCCTGGGCCAGTCCTAACTCTTCCACGAGATCTCCGCATATACAAGCTTCTGTTTTCACCAGATACTGGATGATAGCAATCCTGGCAGGATGGGCTAGGGCCTTCATCATGGAGGCCAGCTTGTTCTGCTTTTCTGTAAATATTTCAGATTTTGTAAGTCCCATTTCTATCGCAATATTACGATGTAGTTCTGATCGGGCAAAATTAAATTGCAGAGGCAGTCAGAACATTACGCTGCGATCTGCCCAGTGAAAAATATCCGGTTACCCTGAATGCAAAACTCGTGGTGGAAAAAGATAGCGTTGCCGTGATAGTGAAAGCTGCGCTTGCTCCGGGCTGGCATATCTACCAGTTCGTACCATCCACCCTTCCTTATATTCCGATCGATTGTATTATCAAACCTGCAATCTGAGCATGTGTTTACCTCCGGTAGGAAAAGTGCTTGAGCTGGATACGGAACAAAAATAATACTCAGGGTCTGCCCCCTCACACGCGGGGCCGCCCGCGACGGGGCACACACTGGGTATCACCTGGGCTCAGGCAGTGACTTGATATTCTGCTGCCTTTTATTGCCATAACAACTGCTGCAGGTTTTATAGATGGTTTGATTGTATCCACCCGTAACTGTTTCTGTTACTACTTTGGAAGTATTCTTCCAGTAACCGCCAACATAGCTGGCATCTGTATAAGTGGTTACATTCTTTACATCCAATGTACTCTTCCTGGCAACATAATGCTGTTCACTCTGCTTACCGGAACCGCTGCAAACGGCGCAGGCTCCGAAGAATTGTGACATGGGCAGACGGCTCAAAGTAACGGTGCCATCAGGGATATAACGATCATCCGCTGTAACCCAGCGATGTGATTTCTGGTCTCTCTTGATGGGGCTGGCCATTCCGTTGACCACTACAATATTCCCTTGTTGCAGTTTTGAATAGTCCACCGTTGTATTGCCCTGTGCCAGGTTCCCGTAGTACCATACGCCACTGCTTTCAGTGGTTTTCGTTTGCATGAAACCCTGTCCATTGTACTGTCCATTCATCCAGTTACCAGCGTAATACATTTCAGCCCTGACACCCATTGCAAAATCCCTGAACGATTTATACCAGGAATAAGTACCATATCCTTCTTTGATCTGGCCATCGGGCATCAATATGGTGCCGGCACTGGCAGAATAGAATTTAACACCATCAGGACTGATCAATGCTGTAGTACCAGAGACCAGGGTATCACCGTCAAAATCCCCCAGGCGATAGCCGCCATTCGGGAATTCCAGAAATCCTGCCCCCATTTTTTTACCGGCACTGAAATATCCTGTGTACACATATTCAACCTGACCGGCGGTATTCTTTTTGGTAAGGCGACCAAAGTTGGTAGGCTTCCCGTCATTATCCAATGGCACTATGTAATGATGCTGCGCATCCGGTTTATACTCCACGGTGCCGGCAATATCTCCCGGATAAGCACCTGCTTTTTGCGGATCATAATAGCGGCCGGAATGCCAGTACTGCCGCGCCATCTTACCATCAGGGATGATCTTGTCGCGGTCCATATTGGTGAGGGCCCAGCCATGTGCAAAACCGTTCTTGAATGAACCGCGGAACAATCCTTTCCCCTTCACATCTTTTTTCTCGAACTCAACCACTACATCGGGATTGTCAGGTGAAGTGAGGTTCTCACCGGTGGTGGTGAGTTTTGCTTCCCACAATCTGAGATTTACCTGGCCACGGCCTGAAGGTTTGGAATTGGTAAATTCACCCTCGTACCGGAACTCATACCAGTCGAACTGCTTCAGCATGGTTTTGCCGAACTGAACGATCCACTCGAACTCAGGCACCATATTCACTTCCACTGCCACCAGTGAGCCCTTCCCATTCAGTGAGCCATTTACAAAATTTCCATGCTTCACCCGTTGCGGTTTTAAGGCCAGCACGTCTTTCAAAGTTGGTTTTGAAAATTGTGTGAGCAACAGGAAGTCCACTTCTGTATACTGTTTGGAACTATTGAAGTATTTAGGTTTGTCATATGTCACTTCCATGGCTTCACCTTCCAGTTTACCATTCTTAAAGTTGCCAACAAGGTAAGTGGCGCCCACCACTTTGTTGGTGTCTATCCTGACAACGCCATAGCCATTTGAACAATCTCCCTGGATACATTGCTGCGCCTGAATCATAGTGGATATTGCGAGCAGCAGCGGTAATAATATATTTCTCATAGTAATTGCCCGTATTTAAACTTCCAACTATTTTGTTTCAGGTCCCTGACCTTGATATAGCAACCAACATTGTTGGCCAGGCTGGACACTATATACAGGTATCTGTCGTCTACATAAAACCAGTAATTGACATTATATTCTCCCATCAGCAGGCCTTTAAAATGTTTACTGACCACTTTTTTTTCCTGCAGATCATAATGATAGGTGGAATCAAAACCCTGATAAATGAAATAGCGGTTGTCTGCTGAGAATGTGCAGCCGAAGAAATCTTCCGGCCTTACATCAAGTACTGCCTGTTTTGCTTTGAGGTCAAACAAACGAACGGACATGCCTTCGTTCCCGACGACTCCTGAAGTGGAAGGCTGACTGGTAGGTACCATCATCATCAATGCATAACGTCCGTTGGGGGTAAGCCGGAAGTCCAGTACGGACAAGCCACCAATGGCGGGCAATTCCTCGCGGGGCTGTTTGGCGTCGCTGCCATCATCGGCGATAGAGTACAGAACATCTTTCATGCTGAAATAGATCCGTTTGTTTTCAGCAGTACCTGCAAATAACATTTTCCGGTTGGCTTTTGTCTCTTCCTGTATCAGCTCGTAAACAGGGTCAAGCTCCTGCAGCTTCCTGTATTTTCCCTCAGCAGCCGGGTCTGCTTCAAGCAGGCAGATCTCATTGCTTTTCTTTCCGCCCCGGCCCAGTACAATATTGGAGGTTTTTGCCAGTACATAATAGCTCTGCCCTTTGGCGGTACTTACAGATGTGAAACTGATTTTGGTCAGATCTTTGGCTGGTTCCACTTTTACAGGAGCATTAAATGTATTATATCTTTTTCCCGAAGGCAGGTACCAGGCATCGGCACCCCTGAAAAAAACCAGGCTGTCGCCTGCTTTCAGAAAGGTAGGAGGATAGTGCTGTGCAGAGGCTGCATCAGCATAAAGCAGCACTATCAGCATGAAAGTGCACCGGATTGATTTCATATGGTAAGATGGGGTTTGATTCAGGGCTGAATTTACAGAATTAATAAAATAGTTTATATAACGATGAAGGCAATACGCTCATTGCTTGATAAATAATAAAGACGGACTACAGGTATTTGGGTATTGTTATCCCTGTCGATCGAGCTTTCAGTTCATGAACTTGATTTATATTTGACCATGATCAAGAAAGTGAAGAGTGCGTTTTTATCCGCCATTTGCATGTGTGCATTACACATAACAGGCTTTGCCCAGTTCAGTGATTCAGTGGACCATTACATCAGCTTCGCAGGAACGGGTAACCTCAACAGAACCAACACCGGTTCTACGTACCTGCTCAACAATGCCGTGAGATTCCAGGTAGATAAAAAGAAAGTCAGTCTGAACAGCATGGTCAGTTATGTATATGGCCGTAATCCGCAGTCAAAAACAAATGATGATGTACTGGCTATCATGAATGTGGACTTTCTCAAGAACGTTCAGAAGTTTTATTACTGGGCCCTAACCGGATTCGAAAAGAGTTTTTCACTGAAAGTTGATAGCCGCTTTCAGGGAGGCGTTGGTGTAGGATATATTTTCGCCAACAGTGCAAAATCTAATCTTGAAGTGAGCGATGGATTTTTAGTGGAAACAACAGACCTGAGCATTGAAGACAAGCATGGCCGTACCAGTTACCAGGCTGTGCGTAATTCACTTCGCTTGAAATATCGTTTCCTGATAAAAGACATCATAAAAATAGACGGCACTAATTTCTATCAGCCTTCCTTATCTGATTTCAATGATTATATTCTGAAGTTGAACACCAATGTTTCCGTCACCCTTTATAAGTGGTTGAGCTTTACCACTTCATTCAATTACAACAGGCAGAATATCACCTCCACGGAAAACCTGCTCCTGACCTACGGTCTGAGGGCTGAGAAATACTTCTAGGCTTTTCCATCTTCCGGAATTATTTGCAGAATAAATGTAAAATTTGATATTTACATTGCGAATTGCACCAAAACGGATTGCCAATGCCTGATGTATCGGATGAACTGCTGCTGAGCTGGCAACATCAAATTGCCGGTGGAGACGAGTCTGCTTTCAATCAGCTCTTCCGTTGCTTTTACATCAGGCTGGTGGATTTCGGGGCCAATATACTCAAGGCCCGCCCACCTGCCGAAGAGATAGTGAACGATGTGTTCGTTAAGCTCTGGCAACGCAGGCAATATCTTCCCGAAGTTCAAAAGATCAAAGTATTCCTCTATGTAGCCGTCAGGAACGGATGTTACAATTATCTCCGTTCAAACTCGCTCTGGAGCGTTACTGTAGGCATTGACCAGGTTGCCTCCATCACCAGTATGCAGGACCCCGAAGCTGATATGGCATTCAGGGAATTGCAGCACCGGCTCAATACCATCATTGCTGCTTTACCGGAACAATGCCGCCAGGTTTTCAGAATGATAAGAGAAGATGGTCTTAAGTACAAAGAGGTAGCTGAAATTCTGCAGATCTCCCCCCGCACGGTGGAAACACAGCTGTTCCGCGCCATCAAGAAGATCAGGCAGGAGCTGGAACGTTCATTCCCTTCTCCTTCGTCCTCAACAGGTTCTGCTGATAATTCAGCCCAGGCATTGCAGGCTTTATTGCTGCTGGTGCTGTTCCAGTAAATTTTTTTTCAAAGCTTGTAAGTAATGTCCGGGAATTCTGTGTCCTTCTTATATGGACAGGGATAATTTCCTTTTGCTGGTTACCAAGGTGCTCTCCGGGAACGACGAAGCGGGGGACAGGGAATTGCTCCACCAACAGGTGGCGGAGCATAAGGAGCTGGCCCTGCTCTACGAACAGTACAGGCGTTATTACGAAAGTGGAAAAAGCAATACAGGAGCAGATGTGGAAGCCGCACTGGCGCGTACCTGGAGCAGGATCGATACAGAAGAAGAAACTGAAAATGTAGTGTATATGCCATCCCGCTCACGTGGTGTATGGTGGGCGTCAGCTGCGGCTATACTGATTCTTTTCCTGGCCGGCTGGTGGTTGTTCCAGGCACCGCAGAAGGAAGGCACACAGATGATGGAAGCTTATAACCCCAAAGGGATCCGTTCACAGATAGTATTGCCGGATGGCAGCAAAGTGTGGCTGAGTGCCGACAGCCGCCTGCGTTATCCCGCAATTTTCGCCGAAGGGAAACGGGATATCCATTTACAGGGAGAAGCATTCTTTGATGTGGCTCCCAATCCTTCCCGCCCTTTTGAAGTTCACCTGCAGAAAGGATCTGTTCGTGTGCTCGGCACTTCTTTCAATATCAGATCATACGATAAAGATGAACTGGTGACCACTTCGGTAGCCACCGGTAAAGTGGCGTTCCTGGGTGATGACACAACAGCCGGCAATGTACTGACGCCCGGAAGGAAAGCGGTTTACAACAAAGACACAAAAGCACTGGAATTGATGGACACGGATCCATTGCTCGACAAAGGATGGATCGATGGAACCCTGGTGTTCCGTTCAGAGAACCTGGAATCTGTTGCCCTCACACTGGAAAGATATTATGGTAAAAAGATAGTGTTCCTCGATGATAAGCCCAGGAAATTCAGATTCACCGGTACATTCCTGAATAAATCGCAAACGGAAATTCTTCATTATTTAAGTAAGACCAAACCATTTTCATTCACTGTATCTGATTCGGCCATTCTGATTGGCAGATAAACCGATTGCTTAACAATATTTCTTTAACCAAAGGCTTGCTATATGAGCATGAAACTACGCCTATTCCTGATAGTGGCATGGCTGCTGTCCGCTGCACTTCCGGGTCTGGCGAATCCTCCTGACGATCCCAATCCGGTTGTTGTTCAAAACACAAAGATCAGTCTTGTTTGCAAGGATAAAGACCTGAAGTGGGTCATTACTTCCCTCGAAAAAAAGACAGGCCTGCTCTTCGTTTATTCCAATGATGAGCTCAACCTGAGTACACGCTTATCCTGTAAAGTAAAAGACGCTTCACTGCAGGATGCATTACAACAGATCTTCGATCCCCTGCAGATCCGCTTTGAAATGGCAGGGAAAAATGTACTGCTTCGCAAAGCACCTGCGTCCACTGTGAAGAGTGGAACCACCACTTTCACCAGTACATTGCAGGAAATCAAAGGAAGGGTAGTGGACGAAGCCGGTAATCCCGTTCAGGGTGCCACTGTGCAGGTGAAAGGTTCTTCACTGATTACCACCACCAATGCAACCGGTGAATTTGTGATCAATACAGCAGATGAGAAAGCCGTGCTGGTGATCAGCTTCGTGGGATACCTGTCGGAAGAAATAACAGTAAGTGGTAATAAACCTGTGCTGGTAAGCCTCAAACCCGGCAATCAGCAACTGGGAGAAGTAGTGGTGATCGGTTATGGTACACAACGGAAAGTAAGTGTGACCGGCGCTGTGGATCAGATCAAGGTGACTGATCTTGCAGGAAGGCCCTCCACTAATCTTACACAATCCTTACAGGGCATGTCTGCCAACCTGATCATACAGCAACCCAGTGCAGAGCCCGGCGCAAGAATCAATCTGAATATCCGCGGCGTGGGAACACTGGGAGATAACTCACCACTGATTGTGATAGACGGACTGGTGGGCGGGGATATCAACCTGCTTAACCCATCCGATATAGAAAACATTTCTGTGCTGAAAGATGCCGGCAGCGCTGCCATCTATGGCAGCCGGTCTTCGAATGGTGTAGTGCTGATCACTACCAAAAAGGGAAAGAAAAACGAGAAAGCCACTGTCTCCTATAATGGAATTGTGGGAATACAGAAACCACATGTATGGTACAAGCCGGTGGAAAGTTTTGAGAATGCCATCCTGCGCAACCAGGCTATGGTGAACTCCGATCTGCAACCCATTTATTCTCCCGAACAGATCCGCCAGTTCTATAACGAGGGCAGCAAGGAATGGTTCCTCAATGAAATTCTCCAGGATGCACTACAGCAGAATCACAATATCAGTGTGTCAGGCGGTAACGATAAAACCACTTACCTTATTTCCGGAGGGTATGTGAATCAGCAGAACAATCTGGTTGGTCCCGGGCTTGGATTGAAGCGTTATAACTTCCGCATGAACCTTGCCACCGAAGCAGGCAGGCTGAAACTCACCGGTACACTGGCTTATGCAAGAAATGAAACGAAGGATCATTCCTATAATACATCAACACTGATTGTGGATGCTGGCAGAACGCCCACTTACTACAGTCAGAAAGATGAGCAGGGCAGGTACCTCACCAATGAAGTGCTGGGTGAATTCAATCCACTCGGTATCCTGGAACAAGGAGGTTACCGCAAATATGATGACGATAATGTATTCGCCAATATCACTGCCGAGCTTTCCATTATGAAAGGCCTCAAACTGAGAGGCGTGGTAGGTGGTACGCTGGCAGCCAATCACGTATTTGAACGCGTTAAGCAGGTCAACTTCTTCCCTAAAGGCATTTATGGCGCAGACAGAAATACCAATGACCGTTACAATAAAAATCTTTTCCTCAATACACAGTTATTGCTGGAATACATGCGTGGCTTCGGCGATCACAATGTGAATGCGCTGATCGGTTTTGCCAATGAATCTTCAACCAACCAGGAGTCGAAGATCTTCATGAAGAATACGGATCCTGATCTGGGTACACCAACAACCGGCACCATCATCGATCCTGTTCAATCGCAGAACTCAAATAAAGGAAATGTGGAAGGCAGCCTCAATTCCGTTTTCGGAAGGGCTGGTTATTCTTTCAATGATAAGTATTTCGCAGAATTCAATTTCCGGTTCGATGGCTCTTCCAGGTTCAGAAAGGACCTGCGCTGGGGGTTCTTCCCTTCTGTAGCCGTTGGCTATCGTATCACGGAAGAAGCGTTCATGGATGGTTACCGCGACAGGTTCGGTACACTGAAGCTGCGCGCCTCCTATGGTATCCTGGGTAATCAGAACGTAGGTAACTACCAGTTCCAGACCACTTACTTCAATTTCAATAACGCCTATGGTTTCAACAACCAGGCAGTGAGTGGCACAGGCTTCACCTTTGCCAACCCTGATCTGAAATGGGAACGCGCTGCTACCTTCAATGCTGGTGTGGACGCTACTTTCCTGAAGAATAAACTGCAGGTGTCCTTCGATTACTTCAATAAACTCACATCTGATATCCTCATTCCGCCGGCTGTTACCGGTGTGTATGGAGGAACGGTGGCTGACTATAACGCAGGTAAAGTGAGGAACCAGGGATGGGAGCTCACGGCCAGCTACCGTCTGGCAGGAAGGAACCTGGTACAGACCTTCGGTTTCAATATTGCAGATACCAGAAATGAGGTAGTGTATTTCGATGGCAAAGAGCGCATCACCAGCGCCGATGAAATGCAGGTGATCCTGAAAGAAGGGCTGCCTTTCAATTCCTACATCGGGCTCAAACGCGATGGATATTTCCAGAACCTGGATGATATCCTGAACGGGGCTGTACCTACCGGTCTCAATGTAAGGCCAGGCGATATCCGCTACGTGAACCGCAACAAAGATGGCGTGATCGACGACCAGGACAAATTTGTGCTGGGCAATCCTTTCCCCCGTTACACTTTCGGATTCAATTACACCGTCAGCTATAAGAATTTCGACCTGGCTCTCTTTGTGCAGGGCGTTGGCAAACGAGATATGTTCCTGAGAGGAGAGCTGGTGGAACCTTTCCACTTCAACTACTCACAAGTGATGTACCAGCACCAGCTGGATTACTGGACGCCCGTTAATCCCAATGCCAAATATCCCAGGCTGGCTGCAGCAGGCAGTGAATCCAATACCAACAATTTCCGCAGGGGCTCCGATCTCTATCTCTTTGATGCGGCCTATGCCCGGTTGAAGAACCTGCAAGTGGGGTATTCATTTCCTGCGCAATGGCTACGTCATGCAGGATTGCAGAAAGCCAGACTCTATCTAACAGGACAAAACCTGCTGACCTTTACCGGGCTTGAGTTTGCAGATCCTGAGCTGAGTGAGTTCGATAACAGTCTCAAGAATTCCGGCGCCAACAGCGGACGCGCCTATCCCACACCAATTTTTTTCGGTGTAGGGCTTGATATCACTTTCAAATAATGCTGCTATATGAAAAAGATAACTTTTATCATACATGGAATGGCGCTGGCCTTTGTGGTTTCGCTGGCAGCCTGTAAGAAACTGGACCTGGTGCCTACCGATAAGTTCACGGAGGCCAACTACTGGTCGTCACCCGAAAAGGCCGCTACTGTTTTGAATACGGCGTATTCACAGATGTACAATAACGATCGATTCTTTTATAACGAAGGATTGAGCGACAATGCTTACGCAGGGAGAGGCGACCAGCAGGGCGTGACCTCCATTGCTTCCGGAGTGGCAGACGCATCCTTGCCCAGGTTCAAGGAAGAATGGAATGACCGTTATGCAGGCATCAAGACCTGCCATATCTTCCTGGAGAATGTAGACCGCGTGCCCGGTTTTGATGAAACACTCAAGAACCGGATGAAGGCTGAAGCCCGCTTCCTGCGCGCTTTCCAGTACTTCATGCTGTACACCTGGTATGGCGATGTGCCGTTATTTGAAAAGGACCTGAGCGTTACGGAAGCAAAAACGATCAGTAGAAGTCCCAGGGCACAGGTAATGAAATTTGTACTGGACGAACTGGATGCCGTTGCGCCTCTGTTACCTACCAATGCACAATATCCCGCAGCTGACAGGGGAAGGATCACCAAAGGTGCAGCAGTGGCGCTCAAAGCAAGAGTGTACCTGTTTGAGAACAACTGGCAGGAAGTGATCAATGTAACGGAACCACTGATCAACTCAACGGCCAATGGCAATTACGGACTCTTCCCAAGTTATGAAGGTCTCTTTTTGCCACAGAATGAATTCAACCAGGAAGTGATCCTGGATTACCAGTACGTTCCCGATCTTAAATACCACGAGAACTTCTTCGATCTGGCGCCACTCTCTGTGGGAGCGCGGGTAAATGCCATGGCGCCCACACAGGAGCTGGTGAATGACTATCTCATGCTCAATGGCAAAGCCATCAATGAAACTGGTTCCGGATACAATGAGAATGATCCATACAATAACCGGGATCCACGTCTCACCTATACTGTAGTATATCATGGTTATAAATGGAAGAAGCCGGACGGCAGTTTACAGACCATCTATATCAAGCCCGGTTCTGATCCTGATCAGACCAAGAAGCCGGATGAGTACGCGCCAGGCGCGGCGAGCTCACCTACGGGATACTATCTCAGGAAATATTATGATCCTACTTCAACTGTCAATTTCAGGTCCGGCCTCAATCTCATCCTCATCCGGTATGCAGATATCCTGCTCATGTATGCGGAAGCAAAGAATGAACTGAACCAGATGACGCAGGATGTGTGGAACAAAACCATCCGGCCCATCCGCAACCGTGCAGGATTCACAGAGAACGCAGCACTCGATTTCAATGCAGCCTGGACGCAGGAGCAGCTGCAGGATATCATCAGGAGGGAACGCAGGTCGGAGCTGGCCATGGAAGGACAGAGGATCTTCGATATCCGCCGCTGGAAAACAGCAGAGACGGTACTGAACACCTGGGCGCATGGCGCCAGGTACGGAGAGCCAACAGTTGATGGAGGATATATCCGCGCCAATCAGCGCAGCTTCGATAAAAACAAGCATTATCTATGGGCCGTTCCGCGGGATGAGCGCAATCTCAATCCCAACCTCTCTCAAAACGATAGCTGGTAAACATTGCAAACCATATAACTTATTTCAAAATGTCACGTACTTCAATCACTTCAATAATCCTTTGCCTTTTCATGCTGGCCCTGGGCGCTTGCAGTAAAGACAAAAAGCTGGATCATACAGCCGTAAGTCAGGTGTCTGTAATATTTGCACCTGATGATAACCGTTATGTAAAATTACAACCAGCTACCAGTGCTACGGTACTGTTCGAGTGGGAGCAGGCCAGGGCGGAAGATGGAGGGCTGGTGATGTATGAAATCGCTTTCGACAAAGAAGGAGGTGATTTCTCCAAACCTGTCTATAAGATGTCTGCCGATAATGGCGGTACTTTCAATAAAGCCACCGTGAGCCATAAACTGCTGAACACGATCGGCAATATGGCGGGCATCCCTTCCTTGAGCACGGGAAAATTAAAATGGACAGTCTTTTCTTCCAAAGGCATCAATGAAGTGAAATCATCACAGGCGCGTATCATAGAAATAGAAAGGCCTGCAGGTTTCGCCAACATCCCTTCAGATGTGTTCCTTACTGGAACTGCAACAGAAAAGGGGGCTACCCTTTCGGATGCCATCAAGCTGAAACAAACCAGCAATGGTGTATTTGAAGTGTACACTTCCCTGAAGGCGGGTAGCTACCAGCTGACAGACAGGAACAGCGGTACACCCGTAACTTACTCTGTAGCGGGCACTGCACTGAAAGAAGGAGGCAGTACCGATGTTACAGGTGGTACAAAAGTTTACCGGATGGTTTTCGATTTCAATAATACCAGTGCCACCTTCACAGAGGTGAAAGGTATGGCGCTCTGGTTCGCTCCTAATAATACCATTCAGTTCCAGATCCCTTATGCAGGGAATGGGCAATGGAAGGCGGAGAATCAGAATATCGCATTCAGGCAGGAAAGCTGGGGCAGAGATGAGCGTTACAAGTTCCGCATGCAGGTGAATGATGGCACTGCAGACAGCTACGAGTGGTATGGCAGTATCAATAACGATAACCAGCGCCCAACCGCCGGCACTGCGCCTTCTTACTTCTATCTGATAAAGATCAATAACAACGATCAGTGGAATTACTGTTTCAAGTTTCAGACAGAAGCGGATATGAAACCCTGTGATATCATTCTCGATTTTTCCACTACACAACCCTATACACACAGAGTGGTGGTTAAATAGGTTGGTTCTAAAATGAAAATAATTATGAGATCATATCTTCTACTGGCTGCAGGCTGTTTTGTGCTGCAGAGCTGTACTAAAAATTATGATCATGTGATCATATCAGGGGACCAGTCGGGTATTGTGAAATACGACGTGAACTGGGAAGCTGCTGCCGACAGCAGTGTGAGCGCGCTCAAGTCTGCATTCTGGAACAGCGGCGGATCCTATTTCAATAAAGACAATGGTGGCGATGCCAGTTTCCATTACTGGCCGCAGGCACATGCTCTGGATGTGCTGGTGGATGCTTATCAGCGTACGCAGAACAGCAGCTACAAAACCTTTATGGATAACTGGTATACCGGCGTTCGCCAAAAAAATGGAAATACATTCCTGAATGAATTCTACGATGATATGGAATGGAATGCCCTGGCCATGCTCCGGGCTTTCAATGTCACCAATGATGATAAATTCAAAACGGCTGTAAACCAGCTATGGACGGATATCAAATCCGGCTGGAACACCAATATGGGCGGAGGCATCGCCTGGAGAAAGGCCATGCCTGCTTATAAGAATACACCGGCAAACGCTCCGGCCTGCATCCTTGCTGCCAGACTTTACCGCCAGTTCAACAATGCGGCTGATAAAGAATGGGCAGAGCGGATCTACACCTGGATGAAGGATAGTTTGTACGAAGCCAGCACCGGCTGGGTGATTGATGGCATCAACAACAAAGGCGATGGTGCCCGCGATCTGTGGAAGTTCACTTACAATCAGGGCACGTTCATTGGTGCAGCACTGGAGCTCTATGAGATCACTGGTAATCCCGTGTATATGAATGACGCTATCAAAACGGCAGGGTACACGCTGTCTGATAATACACTCACCAACTCCGGAGATCGCCTGCTGCGTGATGAAGGTGGTGGTGATGGTGGACTGTTCAAAGGGATATTCGTAAGGTATTTCAGTTTGCTGATCCAGCATCCTGCTTTGCCTGAGAGCTATCGTAACCGGTATATGAGTTATCTCAAACATAATTTTGAAACGCTCTGGTTTGCCGGTACAGCCAAGCCCGCCGTGCTTTTCGGGAATTACTGGAAGAAGAAACCCGGCAATACTACTGATCTTACTACACAGCTCAGTGGTGCCATGCTGATAGAAGCCGCGGCCACGCTGAAAAAGAAAGAACTGTTTTGATCAATCATAACCGACGTACCTGATGAATATTGCAAAAGTGACCCTTCTACTGAGTTGTTCCCTGCTGTCTGTTGTGTCGATGGCACAGCAGCGTTTTGCGAAAGAATTACAATTACTGAACACCGCCATAGAACAGAAATTCCTGATTACCGGAAAAGGATATTACCGTGAACATGCTGAGAAGCAGAAAGACGATAGGGCAGTTTCTTATTTATGGCCACTTTGCGGACTGATTCAGGCAGCCAATGAACAAGAGTTGTTTTCCGGAAAAAGAGGAACGTTCAACCGCGTATTTAAAGTGATAGATAAGTATTATGATGACCGCCCACCTGCGCCGGGTTATGCCTCTTACCCGCCACCCCATGGGGGCGGCGATAGATTCTATGATGATAATCAGTGGATCGGTATCGCCTTGCTGGATGCCTGGAGCAGAACAGGGGATAAGGATTATCTGAACAAGGGAAAAATGATCTACCGTTTTATGATGACTGCCTGGGATACTGCTACCGGGGGAGGGCTGTATTGGGAAGAGGGCAACCTGAAAACCAAAAACACCTGTTCCAACGGGCCGGGAATCCTCTTAGCCATGCAGTTGCACAAAGCTACAGGAGATAAGGCTTTTCTGGATACGGCCGTTCTGCTCTACAATTGGGTGAACAAACATTTGCAGGCCACGGACGGACTTTATTACGATAATATTTCCATCGGCACCCATAAGATAGATCAGCGGAAATACAGCTATAATACCGGCACCATGCTGCAATCGAGCCTCTGGCTTTATGAAGCTACCGGCAACGCTGAATATTTTCAAAATGCAAAACGCATGGCGGATGCTTCCCTGCATTATTTTTACAGCTCCGGGAAGTTCAGGGACAGCTACTGGTTCAATGCCGTGATGCTCCGGGCCTACCAGCATTTGCTGAAACACACGGAGGACCTGAAATATCTTCAGGCTTTTGCCGCCTGCACCAGACATGCGCTTCAACATGAGAAAAGAGCGGATGGCTTGATGGGTAAAGGAAAAGCAGACCTGGTTGGTCAGTCAGGTATGCTGGAAATCCTGGCAAGGCTTGCTTTCCTGGAGAAAAAATTTAAATTCTAAGCGATGATGAAAAGACGGAATTTTATTCAGCAGTCAACCCTCGCAGCAGCAGGGCTTGCACTATCGGCGCAGGGTTTCGGACAATCATTTGCGCAGGAATTTCCTGTTGTGCGGATCCCGGAAGGTCAGCGTAAATTCAAGAGCAAGGCCGTGGAAAAGATCATCGCCGGTCTGCAGCAAAACACGGCCAATAAAGAACTGGGTTGGCTCTTCGGTAACTGCTTCCCAAATACTTTGGATACTACGGTGGAGTTTGATACCATCGATGGACAACCCGATACGTATGTGATCACAGGAGATATTGATGCCATGTGGCTGCGCGACAGCTCCGCACAGGTATGGCCTTATATTCCTCTTTGTCATGAAGACAAGGAATTACAGCAATTGGTGAAAGGCGTGATCAACCGGCAGGTGAAATGCATTCTGAAAGATCCATATGCCAATGCGTTTTATAAAGATGAAAGCAAGGTAAGCGAATGGAAGGAAACGGATATCACGGATATGAAGCCCGGCATCCATGAAAGGAAATGGGAGATCGACAGTCTTTGTTATCCCATCCGCCTGTCGCATGGCTACTGGAAAGAAACCCGTGATACATCTGTGTTTGGCGAAAGCTTTGTTGCGGCCATGCAGCTGGTGATCCAGACTTTCCGCGAACAGCAACGCAAGGATGGCAAAGGCCCTTACAGTTTCCAGCGCAAAACAGCCTGGGCTACAGACGGTGTTCCCATGGCGGGTTACGGCTATCCAGCAAAACCAAACGGACTGATCTGTTCCATGTTCAGGCCCAGCGATGATGCAACGGTGTTCCCGTACCTTATCCCTTCCAACTTCTTTGCACTGGAAAGTCTGAAACAGTTGCAGGAAATGGGCGCTGCTATTCCATCCATGAAATCCCTGGTGACTCCTGCAAGAGAGTTGGCCATTGAAGTGGAAGCGGCGCTGAAACAATACGCAGGTTTCAGTCATCCGAAGTTCGGAAGGATCTATGCGTTTGAAGTGAATGGATTTGACAGTTATAATCTGATGGATGATGCCAATATCCCATCATTACTGGCCATGCCTTATCTGGGGGGTGTGAAGCTGAACGATCCTGTTTATCAGAATACAAGAAAGTTTGTATGGTCTGAGAATAATCCTTTCTTCTTTAAAGGGAAAGTGGCGGAAGGTATTGGCGGTCCGCATATCGGGCTGGATATGGTTTGGCCGATGAGCATTGTGATGAAGGGGCTGACCAGTACAAATGATAAAGAGATCAAATGGTGCCTGGATACATTGCAGCATACGCACGGTAAAACGGGCTTCATGCATGAGTCATTTCACAAGGATGATTCAACGCAGTTCACCAGGAAATGGTTTGCCTGGGCGAATACTATTTTTGGAGAGTTTGTGTGGAAGGTGTACAGGGAGAAACCGCAGTTGCTTACATGATCGGGCAATAACAGCAACACCATACCAGGGAAGGGAAATTCCTGGTATGGTGTTTTTTAATGAATTGTTAGCAGCGTTCTTTCATAAATGCCAATGGACTCTTTGAGCTCCCGCCTGAGCTGCTCTATCAATGCAGGGCCGGGATGCTTGTCCCTTTCCAGATCCCTTGATAATCCGGATAGTGTATTCAGGCCGGTATAGGCCGCAATCCCGTAAATACGGTGACCAATAAAATGAAGTTTCCGGGTTTCACTTTCCCCTTCCAGTTCTTTCTGTAAAGTTCTTAATTCCTCCAGGCTCAGTTCCAGGGTCTGTTTCAATAGGTCAGGATCACAATCGCTGCCAAGGTATTCCTTTATTATATCCAGGTTAAGTGTTGGGCCGGAATGATGCGGCTCAGTTTTTATATACCGGGAAAGTGTATCTATGATTTCATTTTCGATGAATGGCTTCGTAAGAAATTCATTCATGCCTGCTTCCATACATTTCTCTTTTTCTCCTTTGACATTTCCTGCTGTAAGGGCAATGATGGGAATATGCTTCCCTTCTGGCATTGCACGGATCACATGGGTGGCTTCATATCCGTTCATTTCCGGCATCTGAATGTCCATCAGTATGATATCGGGCATGAATTGCGGGAATATCTCTGTGGCTTGTTTGCCGTTTCTGGCCACCTGTATCTCTGCGCGGGGCATAATACGGTTAAGGATAGTGGTGATCAGCAACAGGTTCATATTGTTGTCTTCCGTCACCATAATGCGGAACTGCTGGTTGTAGAGTGCCGGTGACCGTTGCCTGTTGGCTGTTGTGGTGGTTTCTTTCTTTTGATTCAGTCTTGACAATGACCTGTATAGATCCTTCATCTTGATGGGCTTGGTCAATCTCTGATCGATCCGGAGCTCTTCACATGCTTTGATCACCCGTTCGTCGTCAGAGGAACTGTGCAGGAATATAACAGGATGGAATCTGCCGCTGCTGCTGAATACATCCCGGATCTTCCGGATCGTTTCCAGCCCGTCCAATACCGGCATATGATAATCCACCAGGATCACATCAAAGGAAGGGTCCTCTTGCAATAGCCGGATCGCATCGAACCCGTTTGCTGCTTCTTTGGACGTTATGTTTTTAAGCAGGAGCATTTGCCGTATGATCATCCTGTTATGATCATTGTCGTCTACAATAAATACCCTTTTGACTGAGCTTGAATCTTCCCATTCCAGGGCCTCTCCGTTCTCTGACTGCAGGTTGAGTTCAAAAAAGAAAGTACTGCCCTGTCCGAGCTCACTTTGCAATTGTAGTCTGCTGTTCATGAGTCCCAGTAATTTATTGGAGATGGAGAGACCGAGGCCGGTACCACCGAATTTCCGGGTAATGGAATTGTCTTCCTGGGAAAAGGCTTCAAATATTCTTTTTTGTCTGTCTGACCGGATGCCGATGCCTGTATCACGCACTTCGAACCGGATTGTTGTTTGCCTGGCATTAGATGCAACCAGGAACACTTTCAGTTCAACTTCTCCTTTTTCTGTGAACTTGATAGCATTTGTAAGCAGGTTGACCAGCACTTGCTTCAACCTCAGTTGGTCCGTCCAGATAAATCTCGGCAGTGTGGGTGAAATATTAAAAAGTAGTTCAAGGCCTTTGCTCTGTGCCTGGTATTTAACGATATCACTGGCCTGGTTGCAGGTTTCAAAGATATCGGAACGGCTGATGTCCAGCTCCAGTTTACCTGCTTCGATCTTGGAGAAATCCAGGATATCATTGATGATATTCAGCAGTATACCTGCGCTTTGGTTTACCAGGGATACGTACTGGGCCTGGATTTCGGTGGTGTCTGTTTTGGCAAGCAGGTCCGTGAAGCCGATGATGCCATTGAGCGGTGTTCTGATCTCGTGGCTCATATTCGCCAGGAATTCTGACTTGGCTATGCTGGCCACTTCCGCCTGTTTTTTTGCTTTGCGCAATTCTTCCTGTTGAAGGGATGCTTCTGTAATGTCCTGGGTAAGCATCATAATACCGCCTACCGATCCATTGTGCAGGAACCAGGGCCTTACTTCCCATCGGAGATGCTGATTGTGCTCCCAACCCTGGGGCCTCCAGATATCCTCTTCGTTTTTGAACACTTCTCCTGTCAATGCTTTTTGATGCACTTCTTTCCAGTGTGAAGGGATATTGGGAAATACATCGTAATGAATTTTGCCAGTCAGCTGCTGCCCTTCCAGCTCATATTCTTCCAGCCAGCGCTTGCTGTAAGCAATATACCGGAGCTGCTTATCAAACATGGCCACTGCTGCCGGAGTATGTTCCACAAAGGCGGAAAGGATAGCCTGCTGGTCAAAAAGCTGCTGCTCCATTTTTTTTCTGGCGGTCCGGTCAAGGGCAATGCCCAGATAACCGGTCAGCTTTTTATCTGCATCTGTTACTGTTGTTACGGCCAATGACACGTACAGCCGCGTTCCATCTTTTCTGATATAGCTCCATTCCCTGTTTTCGGCACCTTCCCGCTCCGCGTTGAAGATGAAAACATCAAAACCCTGGACCACTCTGCCATGTTTTTCTGATAACTCATTGCCTCGCGTATTTACTTCTTCAGGGTCATGAAATACAGCCGGTGTATGTTTACCTACCATTTCTTCTGACCTGTAGCCGAGCATTTTTTCTGCGCCACTGTTGAAGAGCGTGATGATGCCTTCCCTGTCTGTGCTTATGATAGCCACTTCCGTGGCTGCATTCAGTACATTCTGCAGCATACTCCTGGATCGAAGCATTTCCAGTTCAATTATCTTGCGATCATTGATATCCTGGAAGGTACCGAAGAGCCTGATGCAGCTACCGTTCTCAAACTCAGGCCTTCCGATAGATCTCACCCAGATCTTTCTGCCACTGTCTGTGATAAGCTGGAGCTCCACATCCCAGGGAATACCATTGCTGACAGCGTTCTGAACTATCTTTTCGATGGTCTCCCTGTATTCTTCAGGATAGAACCGGAGAGCAGACTGATAATCCGGAATGTAGGAGAGCGGTAACTCGTGTATCAGTTTGGTGATATCAGACCAGTACACTTCCTCATTGAGCAAGTTAAGTTCCCAGCTTCCGATCCTTGCTACCGTATTGGTTTCATTCAGCATCTTCTGGGTGAACTTCAGGTTTTGTTCCAGGTTATGCCTTTCCGTTATATCAAGTGCATTCCCTATCACATACTGATTTCCTGCACCATCTTCTTTCAGTACATTATTGAAAAGCCAGATACGGACGGAGCCGTTGCGATGCCTGGTGTGCATGATCCCCCTGGCGCTTTTGTCCCTGGCGATGTTTTTCAGGTATTTGTGAAGGTTGCCGGTATAATCATCGGCTACCACCTTCAAAAGGTTTGAACCTGTAAGTTCTTCCTTGCTGTAACCAAGGCTGACGGCGGTTGCACGATTTACGGAAAGCAGTTTGCCATCCAGGTCGTGGATGCACATCAGTCCGTCTGAGTTTTCAAAAAATGAACGATAAATACTTTCTTCCTGGTGAGGACTTTCCTTTTGATGGCTGTTGTTTTTCATAGATGCTGGGCTTTTAAGAAGCAGTTGGATTTCTACAGCAGGGAAGAGGCTTAGGTAAATTGAAACAGATTATTTAAATTTAGAATATTTATTCCAGATTTCCTATGTTGGTAAAAGCCGACAGATTGCTGTTTGTTGCCCTGGTACTTGCCATATTGCTTCATGGCTCTGCCTTGCTGTACAACCTGAACAAGACCTATGATGCTTTTGTGCATATTTTCTTTGCCGATCACTATGCACGTTACTGGTTTGAGCCCTGGGAATTCCGCTGGTATACCGGTTTTCCGGTGACCAGTTATCCTCCTCTGAGCCACCAGCTGATCGCGCTGTTGTCCATGATAGGTGGATTGAAATTCGGATTTGTAGTGGTGATCCTCGCCGCTCTTTGCTTTTTTGTAACGGGCATCTATCGTTTCAGCAGGCTCTGGGTTCCGCAGCGTTCTGCAGCCTATGCTTCCCTGTTTGCCGTACTGGCTTCGTCCATTACGCAAACCATTCACATCTATGGGCAGCTGCCCACCATGGTAGGTATCTCCTGCCTGGTGAACGCATTGCCGGAAGTGTATGCTTATTTCAGGAATGGCAAGTTAAAACACCTGGTTACTGCGGTAGCCCTGCTGGGAGTGACCGTTTCTTCTCATCATGTGACCACTATATTTGGCATCATTTTCTTTATTGCACCGGTGATTGCCACAGCATTGCTGGATCAGTCCGGAGTGGAAGGGAAATTTATTGCGGTTGCACGGAAGACAGTGCAACTGGCATGGAAGAAATTCCGGCAGTTTTTTCTCTTTTTCAGCATACTGCTGCTGGAAATGGTTGTACTGATCTTTCCTTACTGGTACTGGTCCAAAACGGATCCTATCAGCCAGGTGCCGATCCCCCATGGATCAAGGGACAATTTCCTGGCATCGCCTTCTTCAGGGCTTATGTTCTTCATCATTCCCCTGGGATTTATTTTGCTGCTGCTGCCTTTTATATTTCGCAGTCTGTACACCAGGCGTAATATATTCCTGGCGCTGTCATATTCTTTGTTGCTGCTGCTGGGAACAGGCGGCACCACACCATTACCTGAGAAGATCCTTGGTAAGAATGCATTCAATGTACTTACACTCGACAGGTTCACTTTCTGGGCCTCCGTGATATCCATTCCTTTTGTGGGTGATTTTTTCCGGAGGCTCGTGGAAGGAGATATCCGGGAAAGGATCATTCAACGGTACGGTAAACAATTATACCACATCACTTCTTTGTTACTGATCTCTGTGGTAGCTTTTCAGGCTTTGTTTGTGGTGAATTTCCATAAGTACCGCTCACTCCAGCCACAAGAGATAGATATGCAGCCGATCATCAGTTTCCTTGACCGTGATCAGCACAGCCGCTGGCGTTTTCTCACACTCGGCTTCGGTGACCAAATGGCCTGGCTGTCTTCACAAACCACTGCCATGTCTATAGACGGTAACTATCATTCAGCACGGCGTGTACCGGAAATGACCCGGCAACCACTCGAAAGACTGGAGAACTCCAAATTCAAGGGAATTCCGGGCATTGGTTCATTACAGCAATTTCTCACCGTTCCTGAGAAATATCATCTCAAATTCATATTCAGCAATGATAAGTTTTATGATCCTGTTCTCTTCTTTTCGGGATGGGAACGTGTACAAAGGCTGGAGAACGGCATCATGGTCTGGCAAAAAGCGGATGTGCCCCCGCTCCCTTCCGGTCTGACAGGCAAATTCATTCCTTTCTATCAACGCATGATGTGGGGGATATTGCCTTTGTCGGCATTTTGCATCATGCTGACCCTGCTTCTTTTCAGAGCCAGGGATTACCTGGTTTTCCCTTTTGCATCCACCGAAACAACTGCATACAGCCCTGCATCCGGGAACCGTTGGCTTTTTCTCTGGATGATTGGAATATTGTTACTGGCAGGCACCATCTGGATAAAGCAGGTGACCCTTTCTTTTCACAAAGACCCGGAACAATTGCTCAAGGCATATTACCATGCATTGGATTTTAAGCTGAACCGGGAGGCGCATGGGTATTTTCCTCCGGGCAGTATCGATTATGAGGAATATACCCTCCGGCTTTCGCTCAGGGATGGACTGCTGGCTTCTTATGGGAAACTGGACAGTCTGGCAATTGCCTTTACAAAAACAGGCACAGATACGATGGAAGCCGTTGTTACCAGTGCCTGGACCACCCCACTGGAAGAATACGTGATCCCTGCCATGCATGTTCTGATCAGAAAAAACGGGAACTGGTATGTGCTGCCACCCGCTTTTGAAAAAAGGGTAGTGCCGGATGAGCATATGGAAAAAGGAATGGCTGTATTCAGAAGCCAGGGAAAACGCGTGGTCAGTGTAAGCGACGTCCGCCATGATGATATCCTGGACCGGCCGGACCTGCATATAATATCCTCGGCCCTGATCAAAAAGGACAGTAGTTATGTAGTAGTGGGTGAAGTGATGAACAGGGATTATCTCCCCGCACACCTGACCATCGGCGCCGTATTGCTCGACAGTGCCGGAAGGATGATGGTGAGTTACAATGCAAAATATCACACCATGCATAACCTGCTGCCCGGCGAGAAAACACCCTTTCTCATCGAGTTTGAAGAAACGGCCTGGCTGAAGGAAAACGACCGGCAACAGCTGCGTTTCAATCCCGGCCAGTTCTCTGCTTATAATTTCACCAGGAGACCAGCGGATTACCAGGTGCAGGTCAGAGCAGTGGTGGCCGACAAGGACCTCTACCGGGATCATGGGATACAACAGGTGCGTATAACCGACAGCGGTAGATATGTGGCTGGCAGTATAGTCAATTACGGCGTTCAGGAGATAAGTGTGCCTCAGTTGCTGATGGCCACATATGATGACCACAGACAGATTTTGTGGGTGAACCATCTGTTTGTGAGCGAAGGCTTGCGTCCGCAAACACAGGAATCATTCAATATCAAGCTACCTGACTTAAGCAAGATTGCACTGGTCAGAAGGGGAACGGAGCAGCACCATTATGTCAACGGCCTTCAGCAAATGCAACTTCCTGATAGCTTTCGTTTTCCTGGGCGTGGACTTATTGCATTGCCGGGAAATAAACGGTATTGCGATCTTTTTCTGAACGGATATATAGGAAACCCAACCATCTATTGATGCAAACATTTTCCTTCCATATGGTACTGTTGATGCTGTGTTGCGGCTTTGGTTGCGCCAGTGACCCTGCCACAAAAAAGGAACCATTTCAGGGGCAATTGATGATGCCGGACAGTATCCGGGCCGGCGAAGACTTTACTCTCAGTTTGAGCGTGAAGCCAGCCGGTGCTGTATTGCTCCTTTGCTCAGGAACCCAGGGCAACTATATTATCGCACTGCCATCAGTGGCTGACACTTCCATTCTTCTTAAACAAACGATCAGTGGCTGGCAAAGCTGGAAACTGATAGCCGGCGGTCAACTGCTGGCCAACAGGAGCCTGCTTGTGCAAGCTCTTGACCCCGTAACACCTGTACAGGGTTTTGCAGGTCCTAAAGCCCTGGTTACAGGATCGGAAGAATTCAGTTCTATCACCGTGGTGCCGGAAGACCGTTATGGAAATATGGTAAAAGACAGCCTGCCTGTATTGTTTTCGCTGTTAAGGCAACAGGCAAAGCAGGAAACTGAAGGCAGGTACTTAATGCATGGATTCTCAAGTAAAGATGTAAAGGCGGGGAACAAAGCCGGTAAAATATTTGCCGGCGTTAGGGTGGCCGGCGCATTCAGCGAGGAGAAGGAATTACTGGAAGTAGCTGGGAAAGCAATGCCGTTCCGCATCAGCATGGGTGCATCCTTGCCCTACGCAGATGGCAGGCAGACCTTCCGGGTTTTCAGTACGGTATTGGCAGATGTATCCGGCAACCGTTTACCGGATGGAAGCCTGGTTCAGTTCATATGTCAGGATGCAGACAATAGTACCAGTAAGCTCAATGCCAGTACCATCAGTGGCATTGCTGAGATCAGTCTGCAGGCGCCGGAGCAGCCAGGGGACCTGAAGGTCACCGCATTTGCACCCGGTGGGGCAACAAGCAATGAACTGGTCATCCCTTTTGCTTCACCATTCACTGCTGCTCCGTCATTATCATATGAAGCCTCAGGAGCAGTGCTGGCAGGGCCGCTAAAGGGGCCGCTTGGGCAGTTGATGCCAGAGGGAGCCGTATTGTTGTTGAAACTGAAAGGGAAGGTGATGCAGGCCGTTGCAGAAAAAGGATTTGCCCGTTTCAATACGGGCAGGATCCATCCGGGTAAATACGAAGCTGTACTGCATGTACCGGCTGCCACCTTCCATGTGTTATTAACCGTTCAGCCATGAAAAGAAAGAAAATCAAATATTACCGGCTAAGTTTTGCACTTATCGCAGTCAGTGTTCTGTTTGTTGTAACAGGTGGATTTGCCAAAGCGCTGGCATTTTTTTCAAGGGGTGCAGACAGAACAACGGCCCTTCATATACCTTCTGCTGAACCGGATCTGTATACACCATTGGTTCGATGGCTGCCTTCGGTCATCACCGGAAGGGAGCCTGGCAGCTATAACCAGCAGGTCATTGCCCGTGAATACATCAAAAGCTGGTATGGCCGGAATTACAGCCAGTCAACAGGCAAGCAGGTATACATGAAAGATCATTTTACAGACCAGGAATTTTTGCGTTACACTGCCAATGCCGGCACAGAACAAAGCGGATATACTTTTCAGACGGCAAGCCTGCAGCATCGTTTGCGGATGCATTACTTTTCCCAGGATGGCCAGATTGCTGCATTCACGGATGAGAATATGATTTCCCGGACCTGGTTGTTCAGCAATAATGAAAGAGAAAGGATCTGCTCGGTGAGCGATACAGCAGACTTTGATGTGATCATGCTCCTGAAGGATGGGAACTGGCGGGTAACACGCATGGAAAGAAAGCCACCCCGGCACATCGTTCATCCCGACACGCTTAAAAAAGATACGGCCGGAATAGTAACGGTACAGGATAGCCGTTTTTATGTTTCGGGAAAGCCATTTTCTCCGGTGGGTATCAATTATTATCCTGCCGCTGCGCCCTGGGGGCTTTTCTGGCCGGGATACGACAGTGCTGTGGTCAGCAAAGACCTTAAGCTGATGGAGGAGCTGGGTTTCAACCTGGTGCGGATCTTTGTGAATTTTCATGATTTCAACCGCGGAAATGTGAGCCCTGCCCGCTTGCTCCAGTTACGCCACTTCCTCAATCAGGCATCCGCACACAACCTGAAAGTGATTGTCACACTGTTCGATTTTATGGGCGATTACTCCCTTCCCGTTTTTGCTGCATCAGACCGGCAGATGGAAACATTGCTTACCAGTTTCCGTGATCATCCAGCCATATTTGCCTGGGATTTAAAGAATGAACCGGACCTTGATTTCAATCATCATCCACGGGCGCATGTGATGGAATGGCTTGAATGGATGTTGCAACGGGCCAGGACATATGACCCGGTCCATCTGATCACCATCGGCTGGGCGCATGCAGACAATGCCTTGTTGTTTAAGAACCAGGTTGATTTCATTGCCTTTCATTCCTATCTGAGCCCTGCCTTGCTTGAAGGATCCATTGAATCATTACGGTCCGGATCAGGCGGAAAGCCTTTGCTGCTGGAAGAAACAGGCATGTCTACCTACCAGGGATTCTGGACGCCCTCCGGGCATTCAGAAAAAGACCAGGCAGACTATCTCAAAGCGATACAGGAATTGCTGGCAAGGGAAAAAGTAACCGGCTACCTGGTATGGACCCTCTACGATTTCAGTGAGGTGCCTGCAGGCGTTGCGGGCCGGCTACCCTGGAGAAGGAAGCCGCAGGGGTATTTCGGGATACTCCATTCCGATGGCCGGCCCAAACCTGCTGCCGCGCTGTTCCGCTGATCCATTCAGTTCTTAAGTATGCCGAGGAAATGCATGTAATACCAGTTAGTAAGGTCCTGCATGGGAAGGGAGACTGCTGCATGGTAATTCCGGATGCCCATCTGTATGCGATAGGCATCATTGTGCAACACTTGCTGAATAGCGTTGGCCAGGCTTTCCGGGTCTTCAGGTTGAAAAAGTTCTCCCGAGTATCCTTCTTCCCTGATCAGGGCACCAAGGTCACCGATATCCGGCAGGATCACTGCCTTTCCGTAATTACCGGCCTGGTGCAGTACCCCGGAGCTGCCGGTGGTGGAAGTGTAAGGAAATACAACCACGGCACTTTCTGAAAATATCCGCGGCACGTCCTCTTCAGCAACATACCCGGTAAAGATCAGTCCAGGTACATGCGCGTACTTTTCTTTCACGGTGTTCAGGTAGCCCTTACTGTTTGGGCTGTCCGTTCCCGCGATCACTATCTCCACATCCAGCGTGCTCCGTTGCCGGAAGCGTTGCACTGCTTCTATCAGCACCTCCACTTTCTTATAGGTCCCGAATTTTCCGAAGGTCATTATCTTCATAGGGCCTGGTGGTAGGTCCTGCGCGGGCAGCGGACTATTCTCAAAACTGCCATGCGGTATCAGGGCTACATTGCCTTTGCGGTATTTGGCTTCAAGGATCTGTACATATTTGGAGATGGTCACCGTTACCAGATCTGCCATCAGTACAAAGCGGCTGAGCATGGTACCGGTAATATTGTAAATTTTTGCCAGCATCCTGTTCTTTGTGATCCCGGCATTCTGCAGATCAACCTGCTCCAGAATATTGTGCAGCACTACTACGGACGGATAACCTGAGAGCTTTAACAGGAGAGGGGTGAGCAAACCGAGTGCCGCAGGAACTTTCCTGTCACCAAACAAGAGGAACTGCATATTGAACAGTACAATGTCCGGCTTGGCTTTCCTGACGGCCTTCAATATCCGCCAGCAGTTCCGCCAGCTGTTGAATTTCCAGGCCGTTACCGTTCTTACCTGTTCTACATTCAATCCCGGAGGGTAGGACTGACCAGTGGGTAATTCATCCGCAATAAGCGTGATCTCGGAAAAAAGTGGATTTTCCCTGAAATGCCTGAGCAGGTAATATCCATATTCATTCAGGGTGCCTTTACCGGGAGGATGGCAGGACACGATGGCAAGTTTGAGTGTTGGCAGCATAGTCAGTTATTTTTAAACAGGTAAAAGGAACAAACCAATACCAGGCTGAAAAGTCCCGCGCTGATGGAGACCACCAGGAGTTGCGCTGCAAATTTTTCCTGAGGTATGCCTGTTGCCAGGCGTAACACAAAGATGATAATTGCCAGCAGCAGCACGGCAGACCAGAACCTGGCCACGGCGTTGGAGGAAGGGGTATGAACTGACGGGGAGGATGGAAGCTTGATTATATAGATCAGCAATATAAGCAGGCCTGCTATGCTGCTGATCATTTGTAAAAGAAAATGGAGCGGGAATTTGAACGGACCTGCTGTAACGGTCTGCAACAACAGGGGAAAATATCCTGCAACGATATATTCTTCGTCATGCGTGAAGCCGTCCCACACAAGATGCGTAAGAGTGCCCGTTAATACAGAAAACAACACCAGGTACCACTTCTTTTTGAAATAAGGAAGCCAGCGGATGTTCTCAGCCCCTGCGGATTTCCGGTAGAGAAAGCCGGGAAGATGCAAGGTCAGTGGCCGTCTTACAATAAGATGATAAACCAGGTACAACAAAATACCGACAGGCAGATCGAATGAAATAATTCCCGGCAATGTATGACCGTAATGCCCGTAAAGGGTCATTCTTAGGAAATACTCAAAATCAGGCACCATGCTACCGATGATGAGGGCGGGCATGGAAAATAACTGCGGAGTATTCTTGCGGAAAGGAAGAACAGCCACGATATGTGAAAATGTAAAGGGCATAATCTCCGGCGTATTTAGCCGGAAGATGTGAATTTTTTCTTACATTAGAAGTAGTAAAAATTTTTTTTCCGGGAATCCATTCCCATTACACGTATCGCCTGCACAGAAACAGTGTCTCTTCAAACATGTTTCTTATGAAAATTCTAATTGCAGACGATCAGGCTTATATCAGAAATATTGTTGGAAAAGAATTGAGGGGCCAGGGGCATGAAGTGTTCACCGGAACTGATGGCGAACAGGCTATTCAATTGTATGAAGAGCATCGCCCCCACCTCATTCTGGTAGACCACCATATGCCACTCAAAACCGGTCTGGAGGTATTGACCTATATCCGTTTGGATAAGAAGGACAATATCCCTGCCATCATCATGTCTTCAAACGAAGAAGAGTCCGTGATCGTGGAATCATTTCAGATAGGCGTGGACGATTACATCGAAAAACCTGTAGGCATAAGGGAAGTGGTGGCCAGGATCCAACGCCTGCTTACAAAAACATACGGCATTTCATCCTCACCCCCTGCTACGTCTTCTGCTGTTTCTCCGGGCGATCCACTTCAGTCTGGAAGGGTATTGCAAAAAAAATACGTAGGGTTGGTGATACCCTGCTACAATGAGGCAAAACGTCTTTCAGGACAGGTATTCACTGATTTCGGATATAGTAACCTGGGATATCATCTTTGTTTTGTGAATGATGGCAGCAAAGACAATACCCTCGAAGTTCTCCAACAGCTGCGTGAAGGTCATGAGGATTATATCTCCATTTATAATATGCCTGTTAATGCAGGAAAGGCGGAAGCCGTTCGCCAGGCAAGCCTCGAAATGCTGAAAGAACCACAACTCGAATACATAGGATACCTGGATGCGGACCTCAGCACTGATTTCAATGATTATGAT
>NZ_JBQCGW010000218.1:0-28960 GCF_051955275.1 Pseudobacter sp.
ATTACAAATGTGTCAATTGTACACAATTTATAATAAATAATGGTTTCTCCAAAAAAAAGTTAAATGCTGTAAATCAGTGCTGAACCAACGCGATAAGGGTCTGAGAGTTATTTTTAGTACTGCTGAAGTACTCCTAAGTTACTGAATTTTATTACGAATGTTTGTATCCATTCTGGTTGGCCTAATTTTGTTTACCTTATAATTCTTATGTACTCCCCAGATCAAACAAAATCATTGCAACAGCAGACAGAAGTCCTGCTGAAGAAGGACGCCATCGCAACTTCTGATATCGAAATACTCAGGAACGTATTACGCTTTCATGAGCACAGGTACTATATTTTAAATGATCCGCTGGTGGCGGACCAGGAATATGACAAACTGTTCAAAGCCCTGGAAAAAATGGAGCTGGCTCAGCCTGAGCTGGTTACAGCGGATTCTCCCACGCAGCGTGTCAGCAAAGGCCTTACCAAAGATTTCCCGCCTGCACCGCACCTGGTGCCCATGCTCAGCCTGGAAAACTCTTACAATGAGCAGGACCTGATAGACTGGGATAAGCGTGTACGTGATCTGGCGAGGAATGAAAACATAGAGTACTGTGTAGAGCCCAAGTTCGACGGGGCCAGTATTTCCCTCATTTACGAGAACGATCTCCTGCAGCGCGGGGCTACCCGTGGCAACGGCGTGGCCGGAGACGATATCACTACAAACATCAGACAGATCCGCTCTGTTCCCCTCTCTGCAAAATTCTCGGAGTACGGGATTCAGCAGATAGAGATCCGCGGTGAAGTGCTGATCAATAAAGACAATTTCCGGAAGTACAACGAACAGTTGGTAGAGCAAAACCTGCCGCCACTCGCCAATCCGCGCAACGCGGCCGCCGGCACGCTGCGTATCAAAGACCCGAAAGAAGTCGGCAAACGCAACCTGGAGGCCTTCCTTTACCATGTGAGCTATTATACTATCACGCCAACGCACACACTGGATGAGTCATTACAAACACATAGTGGTTGCCTGAAAATGTTGTGGGACCTGGGTTTCCGCAGCCCCATGAAGGAAAAGAAAGTATTGAAGGGGATCGAAGCCGTGGTTGAGTTCTGCCATGAATACGAAGCACGCCGGGATGACCTGCCTTATGAGATCGATGGCATGGTGATCAAGGTGAACAATATTGACATGCAGGACCAGCTGGGTATGACCACCCACCACCCCCGCTGGGCGATGGCCTTCAAATTCAAAGCGCGTCAGGCTACCAGCAAGTTACGCGCGGTAGAGTTCCAGATCGGGCGTACCGGCTCCATTACACCGGTGGCCAAGATAGACCCGGTGGCTATCGGTGGCGTTACCGTTAGTTCCATCTCATTGCACAATGAGGATGTGATCCGCGAGAAGGATTTCATGCTCGGTGATACGGTACTGGTAGAAAGGGCAGGCGATGTGATCCCATACATCGTGAAGCCACTGATGGAGCTTAGAACCGGAAGTGAAAAGCGAATAGAATTTCCTGCTAACTGCCCTGCCTGCGGAGACCCATTGGTGAAGCCGGTGGATGAAGCAGTATGGCGTTGTGTGAATATTAACTGTGAGGCACAGGTGCAGGAGCGCATCATTCACTTCACCAGTAAAGATGCCATGGATATACGGGGACTGGGAGATGCCATCATCCGTAAATTCTATGAGCAGAAATTATTGAAAGACGTGCCTGGCATCTATGAACTGCCATTCGAGCAAATCCGCACCAGGGAAGGATTTGGAGAGAAAAGTATCACCAATATGCAGGCGGCCATCGAAGCCTCGAAATCACAGCCGCTTCACAGGCTGATCTATGCATTGGGTATCCGTCATGTGGGTGAGACCACTGCAAAAACACTGGCTAACGCTGTCAAATACCTGCCGGACCTGGCGAACCTCTCCATGGAAGAATTGCAGGCGCTGGAAGATATCGGCCCTAAAGTGGCCGGTAGCGTGTACCAGTTTTTCCACAATTGGGACAATTTAGAAATGCTGAAAAAGCTGGAGAGCCTTGGATTGCAGTTGAAAAATGAGGCGCCTGCACTAACGGGGGAGGGCAACCTGACAGGACTAACGTTCTTGTTCACTGGAACCTTGCCTACGCTGAAACGCAGTGATGCTGAGGGGATGGTTGAAGCTAACGGTGGTAAGATCGTAGGGTCCGTTAGTGCGAAGCTCAGTTACCTGGTGGTAGGGGAAGACGCAGGATCCAAGCTGGAAAAGGCCAAAAAGCTCCCCACGGTGAAGATCATCTCGGAGGCGGAATTCCTCCAAATGGTTAACCGATGATTGAATCTTATTATTGTTTTTTGATATTCGCGGCTCTTTTTTTGTAACTTTAGCCAAAAGGAAAAGGCGATGATAAAAAAACTTCCAAACGAGGTGTGGAAACCACTGCAGTTTCCAGGCTGGAAACACCTCCGTAAAAAGTATGCGCTGTCAAGCAACGGCCGCATAGCCAGCTATACAGACGATGTAGTTGAGGACGGAAAATTATTGCAGGGTTCTCTGACCACTGGTTACAGAACACTGAATCTCCACCGCCCCGGCAACAATGGTACGTTGTACATCCACCGCGAAATCGCGCGTCTGTTCTTAAAGAAACCTTCACTGAAAGCAAAGTATGTGATCCACGACAATCACAACAAGCTCGACAACAATGTGAAAAATCTCAGATGGGCTACGCTTGAGCAAATGATCGAGCACCAGCAGAACAGTCCCGCGAAGATTGCCTACAAGAAAGTGCAGGCAAACCGCACTGAAGGACTGAAGCTGAATGCCGGCCAGGTGAAAGCCATCAAGAAAACACTCACGGATAAAAACCGTAAACTCACCATCAAGAAGCTCGCAGAGAAATACGGCGTCAGCGAAATGACGATGTATCGTATCAAGAGCGGTGAGAACTGGGGGCGCATTAAAAACTAACCAGTCCAACTGTATTATCGGTGGTGTGAACAGAGACGGCGCTCTGGCCACACCACTTTTTTTATGCCCGCTCGTCAGCGGGTTTTATTTTTGCATTCTATGTTACAATCTTCAACTCTCACCTTCCTCCGCCAGTTGCGGAAGAATAACAATAAGCCCTGGTTCGATGCCAACCGGACCAAATATGAAACTGCCCGTGAAGATGTTGAGGTCTTCCTGCAGGCGGTGATCGATAAACACGGGAAGAAAGATCCCGGTATCGCCAACCTGGTAGCTAAAAGCAGTCTCTACCGCATCAACAGGGATATCCGCTTCTCCAAAGACAAAACGCCTTATAAAACACACCTGGCAGGCAGCATGACCAAAGGAGGCAAGAAATCGCCCCTTGCCGGTTATTACCTGCACATAGAGCCGGATGGAAAGAGCATGCTGGCCGGTGGCCTCTGGATGCCCGAATCCGCCAATCTCAAAAAAGTAAGGCAGGAGATCGATTACTGTTTTGATGAATTCAGCAAAATAGTGGGCAATAAGAAGTTCAAAGCACAATTCGGGGATCTTGACCGCAGCGAAGAATACAGCCTCGTAAAAGTGCCCCAGGGCTTCGAAAAAGATAACCCGGCGGCCGAGTACCTGAAACTCAAGAGCTGGCTGGTAGCCAGAATGTTCACAGATGCGGAAGTAACCTCAAAGGACTTCCTGAAAAAAGTGGCCGAAGGTATGGAAGCCATGCAGCCTTTCCTGGCCTTCCTGAACCGGGCGATCGATGATAACTGATCCACCATTCATAAAAAAAGCCTGCATGAACTGCAGGCCTTTTTTATGCTTGTAAATATGTGGGAGGCAGCGCCTCAGTGATTACAACAGTTGTTTGCTAACCAGGTACTCGGCAATCTGCACGGCATTGGTAGCAGCCCCCTTGCGGAGGTTATCACTCACGATCCAGAGGTTGAGGGTGTTGGGCTGGGTTTCATCCCTGCGCAGCCTTCCTACAAATACCTCGTCGCGCTCATGAGCGTCTTTAGGCATGGGATATTCCTGTGCAGCGGGGTCATCCACCAGAACCACACCCGGTGCGGCTTTCAGGAGGGCCTTCACTTCGTTCAGATCAAAGTCATTGGCAAACTCCACGTTCACGCTCTCGCTGTGACCGCCCATTACGGGGATACGTACAGTGGTAGAGGTTACACGGATGCTGTCGTCGCGCATGATCTTTTTGGTTTCAAGCACCATCTTCATCTCTTCCTTGGTGTATCCGTTTTCCAGGAATACATCGATCTGCGGGATCACGTTCAGGTCGATGGGATATTTGTAAGCCATGGGATATTCGCCATTGCTGCCTTTCACGGCTTTATCGCGCTCTCCCATCAGCTGGTCAACCGCTTTTTTACCGGTACCGGTCACGCTCTGGTAAGTGGATACCACCACGCGTTTGATCTGGTATCTGGCATGGAGGGGATTGAGGGCTACCACCATCTGAATGGTAGAGCAGTTGGGGTTCGCAATGATCTTATCTTCCTTGCCCAGTGCATCGGCATTGATCTCGGGAACCACCAGCTTCTTGGAGGGATCCATGCGCCAGGCTGAGGAGTTGTCGATCACGGTGATGCCGGCTTCGGCAAATTTGGGAGCCCATTCCAGGGAAGTGCTGCCACCCGCTGAAAACAGGGCTACATCAGGCTTTGCAGCAATTGCATCGGTCATGCTCACCACCTTGTACGCCTTTCCTCTGTAATTAACTTCTTTACCTACTGATCTTTCAGAGGCTACGGGGAGGAGTTCAGTAACGGGGAAATTCCTTTCTGCGAGGATCTGTAACATTTTGGTGCCTACCAGGCCAGTGGCGCCTACAACTGCAACTTTCATTGTTATTGGTGATTGGTTTTTGGTGATCTGTTATTAATAAATATTGTAATAAAAAAAGCCTTCCCGTCTGGGAAGGCCTTCTGATATTATTTTGACACACAAAACTATCCTGAAACCTTCCCGTTGCTGGGACGCTTCTTCGTACGCTTTGTAATGTTCATCATTTTTGTCATCGTGAGTCAAAAATAGACTGCAATTGTTATTGTAGCAAATATTTTTTTCAAAGTTCCAGAAATGTAACATCCCGGCAAGCGCAGGCTGGTAAACCGATACAGCCAGACTAACGATCGGCAGCAAGTTAAGCCGGCAGTTACTCCGCCATTTTTTTTTCAACCTCCCGCAATCCATTTCCATGCCTTTTCCGTTTATCTCTCTGCGCATCTTGTAACGTATATGGGCAACCGTACGGCTGAATATATCCACAGCCGGAACTCTTATTGTTCATATAACATGTATCAATATGCGAATTTCATTTCTTTTATTACCGCTTTGCGCCTTCCTGTTCCCGGCGCTTCACTTTCTCCCCTTTTATAAATTGTTCTATGACGAGGAACATCCCGCCAGTCATTTGTTGATTTCTTACCCGGATGCGGTGATCAGGAAACAGTTTACTGCTTTTAAAAAGCCCCTGCCTGTTCCCCGTTATGATCTCATCATTACAGAGATCATGGCCGATCCATCGCCGCCAGCCGGGCTGCCGGAATATGAGTATGTGGAGATCATGAACCGGTCGGGCCGGCCGATCGATCTGAAAGGGTATTCAATCGGGGACGAAACCGGTGCGGCCACCTTCACTGCTTCTGTTATTCTTCAGCCCGACAGCTTCCTCGTTTGCTGCTCCGGCACTGCTGCCGCCAAACTGCAACCATTCGGGCGTGCCATAGGCCTGGCTAATTTTCCCTCCCTTGCCAATGAAAGCGATCTGGTACAACTCTGCACACCGGACAAACGCGTGCTACATGCCATCCGTTATGAAGCCGGCTGGTTCGGGGGATCGCCCAAAGCTGCCGGCGGTTATAGCCTGGAAATGATCAATACCAATACTCCCTGCGCCGGTACAGCCAACTGGGCAGCCAGCACGGCAATAGCAGGCGGTACGCCGGGAAAGACTAACAGCCATCCACCCGGCCACCCGGACAATCAACCACCTGCATTGCTCCGCACCTATGCCTCCGGTAATAAAATGATCCTGGCAGTTTTTGACGAACCCATGGATAGTAACAGTGTTGTACAACCGAATAACTATATCGTTCAGCCAGGTAATATCCGCCCGGTGAGCTGCCTCTCTGTTCCGCCTTTCTACAACGAAGTACAATTACAGTTTGCGGACATATTTCCTGTGGATGCTGTGTATCAGCTGACCACCACCAACCTGAAGGATTGCGCCACCAATTCAACCATGATCATGAACAATGCTAAACTTGGCCTGCCTTCCCTTGTAAAACCGGGAGATATCATCATCAACGAACTCCTGTTCGATCCACCTCCGGAGGGCGCCGACTACCTGGAACTGTTCAACCGGTCAGACAGAATTATTGACCTCCGGGAACTTTTCACCAGTAACCGGAATGCAGCGGGTCAGCTGGTCAATACAAAAGCCCTCAGCTTATCTTCCTTCCTGCTCTTTCCCGGCCAATACCTGGCCATCTCAGAGAATACAGACTGGGTGAAACGAGCCTACACCATTATGGACGGGCTTTCCCTGCTGAACTCCGGCCTGCCTTCCTTACCCAATGACCAGGGCAGCCTGGTACTGACCAATGCAGCAGGACAAGTAATTGATGAGCTGCACTACAAATCCGACTGGCATTTCAGTCTGCTGGTCATCCCCGAAGGTATCGCCCTGGAGCGTATCGGCCCCTGGTCACCCACGCAGGACCGGAACAACTGGACCTCAGCGGCCACTACTGCCGGTGGCGGCACGCCGGGGTACGCTAATTCGCAATTCAAAGGAGGGATTGATGAAAGAGCGGGCCTTCATCTTTCTTCCTCCCTTTTTTCTCCTGACCTGGATGGCCACGAGGATCTGCTGCTCATTCATTACAAACTGCCTTACGCTGGCGCTGCGGGCACCGTAAACATCTTTGATATCGCAGGCAGGCCGGTAAAGCAGCTTGCTTCCAATGCTATAATGGGCACCACCGGGCATTGGAGCTGGGATGGGATGAACGATGCGAAGCGTGCGGTGCCTGCCGGTATGTATATAGTTCATGTAAGCTGGTTCACCGCTCAGGGGCTAACAAAAAAATGGAAGCAGGGAGTTGCGTTAATAAGAAAGTAAAAATTACTCCAGGTGTGCCCAGCCGCTCGCGTCCCCGCGAGTGGCTTCTATTTGCTCGCCTCCGGCGAGCGCCGTGTCGCCAGAGGCGACGGAATATAAGTAACCCGCGGGGACGTGAGCTACTGGTACACCTTGTATTTTATTCAGCACATGGTTCCTGCAACAAAAAGAGGCGACCATCAGGCCGCCTCCATCACTATTATAAGCGCAGGTTTACACCAGCTCGATATCGAAATTAACCAGGTTCACAAACTGCTCGATCCTTGAATGGATATCAGCAGCAGTGATCTCTTTCAAACGGTCCGGCCCGAACTTCTCCACGCAAAAAGAAGCCATGGCAGAACCCACGATGATAGCCGTTTTCATGTTCTCGAAGGAAATATCCTTTGTACGGGCGATATGACCCATAAAGCCTCCGGCAAAAGTATCACCGGCACCTGTGGGATCAAATACATCTTCCAGTGGCAAGGCAGGTGCAAAAAATACTTTGTCCTCATGGAACAGCAGCGCACCATGCTCACCTTTCTTGATGATCAGGTATTTGGGACCCATCTGCATGATGGCTTTGGCAGCTTTCACCAAAGAGAACTGTGCGCTCAGCTGGCGGGCTTCGCTGTCGTTGATCATCAGTACATCCACCATTTTCAGTACTTCTTCCAGTTCAGGCATGGCGGATTCCATCCAGAAGTTCATGGTATCCATGGCAATCAGCTTGGGACGGGCCTTCATCTGCTCGATCACTTTTTTCTGGATCGAAGGGTGCAGGTTGCCCAGCATTACGAACTCTGCATCGCGATAGCTTTCAGGAAGCACAGGATCAAAATCCAGCAGCACGTTGAGATCGGTCACCAGGGTATCACGACTGTTCATATCCATATGGTAGCGGCCGCTCCAGAAGAATGATTTCTTGTCCGGTACAGTTACCACGCCATCTAGCTGAACGCCTCTTTTAGACAGGCTTTCCATTTCTTCCTGGGGGAAATCGTATCCTACAATGGATACCTGCTGGATGGGTTTAACAAAATTGCTGGCGGCATAAGCTACATAAGTGGCGGAACCTCCTACAATCTGGTTCACCTTTCCAAAGGGAGTTTCAATTGCGTCAAAGGCCATGGTGCCTACTGCGATCAAAGACATAATTTATTTTTACAATGAATGAATCGGTTCGAAAATCCCGCAAACGTACAGGAATTTTCGCAGCCTTTAAAAAGGGAATCACAGGTCGGGAACGCGATCCATTCAGGTTCGCAAAAGGTTGTTAGCGGAAAAATTGATAAATTTTGTAACTTCCTACAGATTATCTCCTAACGATTGTTAGCTTTTATTTATCTTTGATCCTTAATACACATGGCAAAAATTAAAAGCAACCGCACCAGCACACGTAAAGACGTTATCATTTCCAAGGCCGCCATCCTCTTCCGTGAGAAGGGATACAGCGCAACTTCCATGCGCGACCTGGCTGAACATGTAGGCGTTGAAGCCGCATCATTGTACAACCATATCAGCTCCAAAGCCGAGATCCTGCAGGAGATCTGCTTTCGGGTAGCCACCAACTTCATGTCTCATATCGAAGAGGTGGAACAAAGCAAAAGAACCGAGATCGAAAAGATCGAAGCCATTCTCCGTTATCATATCAGGATGATGGTAGAGCGTTATGAGGAAGTATATGTGAGCGACCGTGAATGGAAGCACCTTACCGATCCTTACCTGAGCAATATGCAGGGCCAGCGCCGTGCTTACCGCCAGCGTATCGGCAAGATCATTGAAGACGGTATCCAGAAAGGAGAGTTTAAAAAGATCGATGCTCCTACCGCCGTACTGATCATGCTGCATGCTGTGAGTGGTATCGAAAGCTGGCACAGAAGCAAGCGAAAGATCGAAGGTGACCAACTGGAAAACTCCATGGTGGAGATCCTGGTGGGCGGATTGCAAAAACCTTAGCCTTCACAATTGAACCAATCAAAAGAAAGATAATAAGTGGCTACACATTTTCACTCCCTGACGATTGCAGACATACGCAATGAAACTCCTGAATGTATCTCTGTAGTATTTGAGATCCCGGATGACCTGAAAGAAGCGTACAGCTTCCGCCAGGGCCAGAACATCACGCTCAAATCCATGGTGAATGGCGAAGAGCTCAGGCGCTCTTATTCCATTTGCAGCAGCCCGCACGACAAAGAGCTGCGCATCGCCATCAAAAAAATGGATGACGGCCGTTTCTCAAGCTGGGCCAATACTACATTGAAGAAGGGAGACAGGCTGGAAGTGTTGCCACCCACCGGTAAGTTTTATACAGAGCTGGATCCCGCGCATGCAAAACATTACCTGGCCTTTGCTGCAGGCAGTGGCATCACGCCCATTCTCAGCATCATCAAAACCACACTGGCCATCGAGCCCAACAGTGCTTTCACCCTGGTGTATGGAAACCGCAACCGCGGCAGCATCATCTTCAAGGAACAACTGGAAGCGCTGAAGAATGTATTCATGAGCCGTTTTGTGGTGCATCATATCCTGAGCCGCGAAAAAACGGATGCCGATATCAATTATGGTCGCATCAATGCAGAGAAAGGAAAACAACTGGCTAAAAAACTGATCGATATCCGAGCCATCGATGATTTCTTCATCTGTGGTCCGGAAGAAATGATCTTTGAAGTGAAGGACTGGCTCGAAGCCGAAGGCATCGATAAAAAGAAAGTGCACTTTGAACTGTTCACCACACCCGGTCAGAAAGCAGCTACGCAGAAATCAGTGGAAGAGCAGGCCGCACATGCCGGTAAAGTGAGCAAGGTAACTGTAAAAGTGGATGGCATTGCCTTTGATTTCGATCTCCCTTATGATGGATCTCCCCTGCTGGATGCAGCCCTGAAACAGGGAGCCGACCTGCCTTTCGCCTGCAAGGGTGGCGTTTGCGCAACTTGCCGCGCCAAGGTAACGGAGGGTGCAGTGAGCATGGACAATAACTATGCGCTGGAACCTGATGAACTGGAAGGAGGATTTGTACTTACCTGCCAGAGCCACCCCCGCACAGAAAAAGTGGTGATCGATTTCGACGCGAGATAAACATCGTTCCTGATACATTGAAAAAGCCGGCAAAACTCATATGCCGGCTTTTTTATTGATGCTGTATGTGACGTCATTCATTTATTCCCTACCATACAATGCTCACAATAGAATGCGGCTTTGCTTCCAGTGGTGCAGCTTTACCGCCCACCCAGAGATGATAAGGTATTTTCCTGTTACTATCGTTCATCACCACCACTACTGTTTTTCCTTTTTCGTTTTTGAATGCTGTGGTCAGCAATTCGCTCCGGCTGCTTGAACTGATAATACGTTTGGCGCCGGGCTTCACGAATTTGGAGAAATGCCCGATATAATAAAATGCATTCATGTAGATCAGCTCTCCTGTTTTTGTATCCGCATGCACCGGTGCAAAGCAAAAGTTCTGAACGTGATTGGGGCCTCCGGTTTCATCGAGGAGAATATTCCAGTCGGTCCAGGCACAGGTACCGTTATTGAAATCATTGATCATATTTCTTCCATATATCTCGCCCCAGTTCCATTGGCCGATCTGTCCCCGGTTGAAAGGACCATTGCAACCTTCCGTGAAAATGAGATTGGTATTGGGGTATTGCTCGTGAACGCGCTGCAGGTTGAGGAACTGCGGATCACCGCCAGTCCAGGTTTCATACCAGTGGAAGCCGATGCCCCACACGTATTTTGCAGCTGCGGGATCATTCAGAATGGTGCTGGCGCGCTGATACACCAGATCACGGTTATGGTCCCAGGCAATGATTTTCCTGTTGCCCATGCCGGCCTTTTCGAGGGTGGGTCCGAGGTAGTTTTTCAGAAAATCCCTTTCCTCTTCGGCCGTGTAGATACAGCTTTCCCAGCGCTGGCGGGCCATCGGTTCATTCTGGATGCTGAGGCCCCACACAGGGATCTTTTCCTTTTCATAGGCCTCTATGAATTTCACATAATAGTTGGCCCATGCCTGGTAATACTGTGGAAGGAGTTTGCCTCCGTGTAGCAGATCGTTATTGTCTTTCATCCAGGCCGGTGGACTCCAGGGGCTGGCAAAGAGCGGCAGGTTGCCGCCCGCAGCAGCGATAGCCTGCTGAATGAACGGCACTTTGTATTGCATATCATGTGCAATGCTGAAAGAAGAAAGGCTGCTGTCTTTTTCACTGACATACGTGTAAGGAGCGGAAGAGAAATCGCAGCTATGGATATTGGTGCGGGCCATTGTGTAGCCGATACCATCCGAGCTGCTGAAGTATGCACGCAGAAATTCCTGCTGTTTGTCTTTAGGCAGTTTGGCAAATGTTTCAGCACTCGCATCTGTCAGCGCGGCGCCGATGCCGGTGATGGTCTGGAAAGAAGTGGAAGGGTCTACAAATACGCAGGGCTGTGACTCCAGGGGTTGCCCGAACCTGCTGAAAGTGATAGTATCGGTTAGGGTTAACCGAAGATTTGAGCTATCAGCTGTTGTGTATACTGTTGCGCTGATACCCTCAACATCAACAGTAGCGGAAGAATCCGGTGCCGGGGATTTTTTTACGGAAGAGGAAGGTTCGTTGCAGGCCACACCCAATAATACTACGGCGCTCAGAATGCAGATTTTCATCTTTTGCATTAGTTTTTAGTGATAAATAGAACCAGGAAATGTTCCCCATCGGTTTGCAATAAAGCGGGGAACTGCCAGTAAGGGCAGCATTATAGCGTGTAGCTCATTTTTGGGTATTGTAAATGTAGAAAGAAAAGATGAAAATCAGCGTATGTCAGTTTTCCTCAAAATACCGCTAACAGGCGTTAGTATTTAAGGAATATATTAGTTATCTTTGGGTTCTCAATTAAAATGTATCATTATGTCTGTTCAGGAACTGGAGAAGATCTTCCAGCAAAAGATCGATCAGGAGATCAAGATTGAGCCGAAGGACTGGATGCCGGAGGCCTATCGTAAAACGCTGGTACGCCAGATCAGTCAGCACGCGCACAGCGAGATCATCGGTATGTTACCGGAAGGCAACTGGATCACCCGTGCCCCGAGCCTTAAACGCAAGGCCATTCTGCTGGCGAAGGTACAGGATGAAGCCGGGCATGGTCTGTACCTGTATGCTGCTACCGAAACACTGGGCACCAGCCGTGAACAGACGATGGATGATCTCCATTCCGGAAAAGCCAAATATTCTTCCATTTTCAACTACCCTACATTGACCTGGGGCGATATCGGCGCCATCGGCTGGCTGGTTGACGGAGCCGCTATTCTGAACCAGGTGATGTTATGCCGCGCGAGTTACGGCCCCTATTCCCGCGCCAATATCCGCATCTGTAAAGAAGAAAGTTTCCACCAACGTCAGGGATTCGATATCCTGATGGTTCTGTCGCAGGGTACCCCTGAACAGAAGGCTATCTGCCAGGATGCGATCAACCGCTGGTGGTGGCCATCCCTGATGATGTTCGGTCCTAAAGACAGTGATTCCACGCACTCCGAGCAGAGCACAGTCTGGAAGATCAAACGCAAGAGCAATGATGAGCTGCGTCAGCAGTTTGTAAATATGATTGCCGAGCAGGTAAAAATCCTTGGCATGACACTTCCCGATGCAGACCTGAAGCTGAATGAAGAAACGAAGAACTATGAGTTCGGGGAGATCGACTGGAACGAATTCTGGAATGTGGTAAAGGGTAATGGCCCCTGCAACAAGCAACGTTTGGACACACGCCGGAAGGCCCATGAGAATGGAGCCTGGGTGAGAGCAGCCGCAGAGGCGCATGCCGCCAAACGAGCTGCCCGCAGAGCAGAACAGAAAGTAGCTTAAGCAGATTGCCGCAGTCGCTCACGTCCCCGCGAGTGACTGGCACAGCGAAACTAAAAGCATCAACTCATGAATATCAGAATAACAAAATACTATTACGGAGATATCCCGGAAGAAAAAGGCGGCGGCTCCGCAGCCCAGGCTGAAAGCACCACCAACTGGCCTTTATGGGAAGTGTTCATCCGCAGCAAGCAGGGCCTCGACCACAAACATGTAGGCAGCCTGCATGCAACAGACGAAAAAATGGCCATTGAAAACGCACGTGATGTTTACACCCGCCGTATGGAAGGCGTTAGCATCTGGGTAGTGGAAAGCAGGTACATCCATGCTTCCAGCCCCGATGATGCAGAAGCATTCTATGAGCCGGCCAATGATAAAGTATACCGTCATCCTACGTTCTACGACCTTCCGGATGCAGTGAAACATATGTAAGCACATTTTAACCGACGCATTTTGCAATCACAAACGCTCATCAATTATAGCCTTTACCTGGCAGACAATAGCCTGATCCTTGCCCAGCGCAATGCTGAATGGTGTGGTCACGGGCCGGTTCTGGAACAGGATATCGCACTTACCAATATATCCCTGGACCTGCTGGGGCAGGCAAGGAGTTTATACCAGTACGCAGCTGAACAGATCAATGCCACCAATCCCGGAGCAGCGCCTGCAACGGAAGATTCGCTTGCCTATCTCAGGGATGTATACGCTTTCAGGAACTGCCTTATCAATGAATTGCCGAATGGAGACTGGGGACAGACCATTCTCCGCCAGTTCTTTTTCAGCGCTTACCAGTTCCTGCTGTATGAAAAACTGAAGCAATCATCTGACGAGACGCTGGCAGCCATTGCAGAAAAATCGCTGAAGGAAGTAACCTACCACCTCCGCTGGAGCAGTGAATGGGTGATCCGCCTGGGCGATGGAACAGAAGAAAGCAATGCCCGCATGAACAAGGCGCTGGATGAGCTCTGGCCTTTTACCGGAGAGATCTTTGAACCGGCCGCCTTTGAGAAAGCCGCTGCAGAAGCGGGTTTCGGCGTGGATCCTGCCACTCTCAAAAATGCCTGGATGGAAAAGGTAACAGATATCTTTACACAGGCAACGCTCACGGTACCGGCTCAGGGCTGGATGCAGACCGGAGGTAAAGAAGGAAAACATTCTGAGCACCTGGGATTCATCCTGGCGGAAATGCAATTCCTCCAGCGTGCTTATCCCAATGCCCAATGGTAATAAAATGCATGCAGTAACTGATATATCCACCCGCCAGGTATGGGACCTGCTTGAAGAAGTAACGGACCCTGAAGTACCTGTGCTCTCGATCCTGGACCTGGGCATCGTGCGTGATGTAAAAGTGGACAATGATAAAGTGGATATTGTGATCACGCCCACTTACTCCGGCTGCCCGGCCATGGATGTGATCAGCATGAGCATACGCATGCAGTTGCTGTCTCATGGCTACAAAGAGATCAATATCTCGCTGGTACTGTCCCCCGCCTGGACTACAGACTGGATGACGGAAGCCGGCAAGCAGAAGCTCAAAGCTTATGGTATTGCGCCTCCCAATCACTCCCAACAGGTTTGCAAAACGGAACTCTTTGCCGATGCGGAAGCCGTGCAATGCCCGCATTGCGATTCCTGGAATACCCGCCGCCTCAGCGAGTTCGGCTCCACTGCCTGCAAGAGTCTCTTTCAGTGCAATGAGTGCCATGAACCTTTCGACTATTTCAAGTGTCATTGATCAATTATAAACCAACTACATGTCCAGCATACTTTTTTCCGTTCACGAAGGCGTAGGCGTTGTTACGCTTAACCGTCCTGATAAACTCAATTCCTTCAACCGTGAAATGAGCCTTTCCCTTCAGCGTGTGCTGGACGATTGTGCAGATAACAGCGCCATCAGGGCTGTGTACATCACGGGAGCAGGTAAAGGATTCAGTGCGGGCCAGGACCTCTCCGAAATTGTAGGAGCATCCGCCCTCAGCATGAAGCAGATCCTCAGTGAACATTTCAACCCCATTGTAGAGCGCATCCGGCGCATGCCCAAGCCCGTGGTTGCTGCCGTTAACGGTGTTGCCGCCGGTGCAGGCGCCAATATTGCGCTTTGCTGCGATATTGTTGTAGCCGCGCAATCCGCTTCATTCATCCAGGCCTTTTCCAAGATAGGCCTGATCCCCGACAGTGGCGGCACCTTCTTCCTGCCCCGTTTGATCGGCTGGCAGAAAGCTTCCGCACTCGCCATGCTGGGAGATAAAGTGAATGCCACGGAAGCTGAAAGAATGGGAATGATCTACAAAGTGATCCCTGATGAAGGTTTCGGTTCCGCCACCCTGCAACTGGCCTCAACACTGGCTCAGATGCCTACCCAGGGCCTGGCACTCACCAAACACGCGCTGAACCAGAGCTTCACCAATAATTACGAGCAACAGCTTCAGCTGGAAGATACACTGCAACAACAGGCCGGTGATACTGAAGACTACCGTGAAGGTGTAAACGCATTCGTTGAAAAACGCCCGGCTGTATTCAAAGGAAGATAATCCCTGTCATATGGATAAAGACATCAAGGCAAAACAGGTAGCAGAAAGATTACTGTCGCAGGACCCGATGAGTCAATGGCTGGGTATCAGCATCCTGGATGTGAAAGAAGGCTATTGCAAACTGCAGATGACGCTTCGTACAGAAATGATGAATGGGTTCAACATCACACATGGTGGTGTATTGTTTTCTTTTGCAGACAGTGCCCTGGCTTTCTCCTGTAATAACCGGAATAATTTTTCAGTGGCCCAGGATACATCCATCAATTTCCTGAAGCAGAGTAAGGCGGGCGATGTGATCATTGCGGAATCCAGAGAGGTGCACAACGGGCGCAGCACCGGTCTATACCTGATCACTCTCTCCAATCTACAGGGAGATCAGATCGCACTGTTCAAAGGTACCTGTTTCAGAACAGGTAAGCCCCTGTTTGAAGACATGCAATAACTCATAATTTTCAGTTCATGATATACGCATTCAAAGGATTTATTCCTGTGATCCATGAATCCAGTTTCATTCATCCGCAAGCGGCTGTAACCGGCAACGTGATCATCGGGAAGAATGTTTATGTGGGCCCCGGAGCCGCTATCCGCGGAGACTGGGGGGGCATTGTGATAGAAGACGGATGCAATGTGCAGGAGAACTGCACCATTCATATGTTCCCGGGTGTTACTGTATTACTGAAAGAGAATGCGCATATTGGTCATGGAGCCATTATTCATGGCGCCACCATCGGACGTAATTGTCTGATCGGGATGAACAGCGTGATCATGGATGATGTGGAGCTGGGAGATGAATGTGTTGTTGGCGCACTGACTATGATCAGGGCCAATGAAAAATTCCCGGCACGCAGTCTGATTGTTGGTAATCCCGGAAAAGTGATCAAGCAGGTGAGTGATGAGATGGTGAGCTGGAAAACAGCCGGAACAGGTTTGTACCAGGCATTGCCGGGAGAAATGCGGGAGTCCTGGGAGGCGGTAGAACCGTTGAGGGAGCTCCCGATGGACAGACCGGAGCAGGAGACGTTGTATAAAACCTGGAATGAGTTGAAGAAGTAGGGCCTGTTTCGTCACTCCGGTTGGTAAACCGTATCTTTGCCGCTTCAAATGGAAAAGTCAAACTTTGTAGATCAGATCAGGATATTCTGCCGTTCCGGCCATGGTGGCGCCGGCAGCAAGCATTTCATGCGTACCAAATTCAATCCCCAGGCCGGCCCTGATGGCGGCGATGGCGGACGTGGCGGCCATATCATCCTGCGTGGCAATAAGAACCTCTGGACATTATTACACCTCCGTTACTTTAAAAACGTGCTCGCCGAGAACGGCGAAGGCGGCAGCGGTAACAACTGTACCGGCCGCAGTGGTAAAGATATCATTATCGAAGTGCCACTCGGTACCGTAGCCCGCGATGAAGAATCAGATGAACTGGAAGCCGAGATCCTCGAGGACGGCCAGGAGATCATCTGGATCAAGGGCGGACGCGGCGGACTGGGCAATGCCCGCTTTGCCACTGCCACCAACCAGGCACCCGAATACGCTCAACCCGGAGAACCCGGCATCGAAGCAACCAAAGTGCTGGAACTGAAAGTTTTGGCTGATGTGGGTCTGGTGGGCTTCCCCAATGCAGGAAAATCAACCCTGCTTTCAGTGATCTCAGCCGCCAAACCCAAGATCGCCAGTTACGCCTTCACCACCCTTACCCCGCAGCTGGGCATGGTGGAATACCGCAACAGCCAGAGCTTCTGTGTAGCCGATCTTCCCGGTATCATCGAAGGGGCCGCTGAAGGAAAAGGCCTGGGACACCGCTTCCTGCGTCATATCGAACGTAACTCCATCCTTTTGTTCGTATTGCCTGCTGACAGCAACGACCACCTGAAAGAGTTCAATATCCTGCTCAATGAGCTGGAACAATACAACCCCGAACTGCTCCACAAGCAATTTGTAATTGCCGTGAGCAAGAGCGATCTCCTCGACGATGAGCTCAAAGAAGCCATCGTGAAGGAACTCCCGAAGAATGTCCCGCATGTTTTCATCTCAGCGGCTACCAACCAGGGCCTCCAGGAACTGAAGGACCTGCTCTGGAACACCCTCAACGAAAGCAACCAGAATTAGTAGTTGTACTTTTTTCTACTCCATCCGATTAAATATCTTGTAATAATATCCGCCCGTACCACGTTGTACGGGCGTTTTTGTGTAATAAAACTTGTTCCATGCTAAATCGTATCGATCGTATCACCGGTGGCATACAGTACCTGGGGCTCCGCTTCCTGGTATTTCTGTCGCACCTGCTGAAGTCACTCTGGCTTTTCTTCCCGGGCATCCTTTTCATCATCCTCACCCTTTGGTGCTTCTGGATGCTGGGGCAGGGCAAGGACCTGATCCTGGCCTTCGCAGAAAACCATGAAGCCAAGGTCTTCTTCCTGGTAGCCATCGGTTTCTGGATCTATGTGACCTGGTTCTCCGCCCGTATCATCGCCAACCTCAAACTGAGAAAGCAGCAGGAGGCCATCATCAAAATGCTCAAAAACCTTGAAACCAGGGAAGGCAGCAAGAAGATAGAAAACATCACCTACTTTGAACTGCCGGTTGCCTGGCTTAATCTCTGGCCAAAACTCATCGGTTATGCGGGACTGTTAGCCATTGAAGTGGCAGTATTGCAATCCCCGGCACTGGGCAGCAATGCCATCTCGCCCGGAAAGGCGCTCTGGTACTTCCTTCCGGGACTGGGCCTTTCTATCGGCCTGGATAGAATGGTAGAGCAGTTCGCCATGAAGAACAGTAAGATGCAACGCATGTTATTCAATATCCTGCTGACGATTTTCTTACTTGCTTCTGCTCTGGTGATCACCATCCGCAGTTCCGATATCCTTCTCCTTCTCTGGGCCATGCTCTTCCTGCATGCCGTTTATCTTTTTTATATCAATCTCCGCAGTAAGAAAAAAGACAATGGAGAAGATGAGAAGCAATCCCTCTACCACAGGATCATGTACGCGATTATGGACTGGATGCGTATCCCCCGCAAGGAGATCGGCTATTTCCAGTGGTTCAATCTCATCAGCCTGATCGGCCTGGGCATTTATGTTGCCGCTTTCAGCAGCCTGAAAACCGCTATCACCATCGGGCCATTCCCTTTTGTACTGCTTGCCTTTGCCGTGCTGGGCGGCATCGGGAATATCGTTGCCGCAGTAAGCGTAAAGTTCAGTGTGAATTTTCATGTGTTACTGATTGTGCTTGCATTATGCATCGGTTCTACCGAAACTCACTACGTGAGAACCAAATCGTTTGATAACCCCGCCAACAAAGGCATCTACCACAAAAGGCAGGACATCATCACTTACTTCAATAACTGGGTTAATAGTCGCGGTGCAGCCATAGACAGCGCCAAAGGAAAATACCCGCTTTATTTTGTGCTGGCCAATGGAGGCGCATCCCGCTCCGGGTACTGGACAGCCTCCGTGCTAGGCAAACTCGAAGACACCACGCAAGGAAGACCTTCGCAGTTTTCAAAACATCTGTTCTGTCTATCCGGCACTTCCGGCGGCGGCGTGGGCGTGGCCACATTCTTTTCTTTACTGGATGAAAGAAAGAAGCTCGACAGCAACCTTTCTGTATCATATCTCAGTGCTGCCAGAAAGTTCCTGAAGCAGGATTTTCTCACCTTCACGCTCTCGCATATGCTGGGGCCCGATTATCTCAAGTACATCTTTCATATCAATAACCGAACATTGCCAGACAGGGCCGGAGCGCTGGAGCAAACACTTGAAAAGGAAACAGAATTCAAAGAAGCACTCAAACCTGATATGGCCCGCCCCATGTCTGAGCTGCTCAGTATCGGCGATACATCCTGCCCTCTGCCCGTGCTCTGCATCAATACAACGCGGATGCAGGATGGCAACCCGGGTGTTGTTACCAATATCCGCATGAGCAAACAGATCTTCAATAACCGTGTAGATGTACTTGAAGCATTGAATGACACGCTTGACATGCGTTTGAGCACAGCCAGCATCCTCGGCGCACGCTTTCCGTATATCAGTCCTGCCGGCCGTATTGACCAGGTGATCCCTGCCCACCAGCGTGTTAACCAGAATGACAGTATGCTGATCCATTATTTTGTAGATGGAGGTTACTTCGATAACTCAGGTGCGGGTGTGGTACAGGAAATGATACGGGCCATTCTGATCCATGCCTCCATCAGTACAGACAGTGTTTTCCGGAAACGGGTAGCCAAACTGGAACTCACCATACTTCATATCACCAACAGCCCCACCGGGGTGGCCGCGCTCAATACCGTTCCACCATTGAAGAATGACCTGCTCAGCCCATTGCTCACCATCATGGGTGCCTACGATATGCAGACCACCGTGAACGACAAACGCCTGGAAAACTTCCTCACAGACCTCAGTGACGATGGGATCTGCGGAGGAGCCAGGTATTTCCCTATCCATCTTTACAAAGACACGGAAGAGAAGCGGGAAGACCGGAAGAAGGGAAATAAGATCAAGGAAACGCCTTATTCCATGAACTGGTTCATTTCCGATACCACCCTCAGAAGAATGGATGCCAGACTCATCAGTCAGCCCAATCTCAATAAGCTGATCAAAGAACTGACTGCTTCCCAATAATCGGGGAGCAGTCGCTCGCGTCCCCGTGAGTGACGGATATTGCGTCGCCTCCGGCGACACAGTACTCGCCAGAGGCGAGCAAATAGAAGTCACTCGCGGGACGCGAGCGACTGGGCACATCCTGCATTCCCGTCTATACCCTGAAACCCAGTATTAATCAGTCTTATAACCAGCGATATTGATTTTCTAAGTAGGTTTGCGCTTTAAAACAGATTCTTTTATGAAAAAATTTCTCGTAACGATTGTATTGTGTTGCTCGTTACTTCGCGGCATGGCCGATGAAGGAATGTGGCTGCCGATGTTGTTAGGTCAGCAAGTGTACAACGACATGGTAAAACGCGGTGTGAAGCTGACCAAAGAACAATTGTATTCTGTGAACAAAGCCTCTCTGAAAGACGCCATCATCATCTTCGGCGGATTCTGTACGGGAGAGATCGTGAGTAACGAAGGACTCATCTTCACCAATCACCACTGTGGCTACGATGCCATCGCTACTGCCAGCACTGTAACTGCCAACTATCTCAAAGAAGGTTTCTGGGCTAAATCCAAACAGGAGGAAATTCCTTCCGCAGGTTTGTATGCTGACTTCCTCACAAAGATCGAGGATGTAACTCCTGAAGTGGAAGCAGCACTCAAAGGCCTCAGCGGCGCAGAGCGCCTGGCCAAACAGAACGCCATCATCGCAGAGATCAACAAACGTTATACTGACGCTTCTAAAAATATCATCGGCAAGATCAGCCCGATGTTCAAAGGCAACCAGTTCCTGATGTTCGTATATCAGCGCTATAACGATATCCGTCTTGTGGGCGCTCCGCCTGAGAGCATCGGTAAATTCGGTGGCGATACTGATAACTGGGAATGGCCACGTCATACCGGCGACTTCTCCGTGTTCCGTGTGTACATGGGCAAGAACGGTGCTTCAGCTGATTATTCTCCCGAGAATATTCCTCTTAAGCCCAAACACTTCCTGCCTGTTTCCATCAAGGGAGTGAAAGATGGCGACTATGCCATGATCTACGGCTACCCCGGCAGCACCAACCGTTATGAGTCTTCTCTCGGTGTAAAACAAAAAACAGATATCGCAAATCCTTCCATCGTGAACCTGCGCGATATGCGTCTGAAGTATATGCTGGAAGAAATGAAGAAGGACCCCGCCACACGTCTGAAACTTGCCAGTGATTACGCTTCCATCGCCAACTACTGGAAATTCTTCGACGGCGAAGCGAAACAACTCCTGAAGTACGATGTGTACGGACAGAAGAAAACGGCTGAAGCCAAATTCCAGCAATGGGCTAACGGGAAAGATGAATTCTCAAATATCTTCAGTGACTGGGCAAAAATCTATGACAACTGGCGTCCTTACAGCAAACACCAGATCTACCTGAATGAAGGCATCATGGGTTCTGCTCTTATGCAATATGCTTCTACACTTCAGCAGGTTGAGAACACTATCGTGAAGAAAGGAAGCTCTGCCGATATCGCTAAAGCAGTGGAAGCAGCGAAAGAAGCAAGAGCTGAATTCCTGAAGAACGAGAACAGGGTATCTGATCAGAATATCCTCGGCACAGCCCTGAAGATGTACTACAACGATATCGATAAGAATCAGCACCCGATTGGTTTCTATGAAGGCATCAAAGGCAGCTTCGGCTCCCTGGACGATGATGCTACTTACAAAAAATATGCAGCCAGCGTATTCAACAATACCATGGTGTTCAACGATGCCAAATGGAATGCATTCGCTGCAAACCCTGATGCCACAGTATTGCAGGCAGATCCTGCTTATGCAACCATCAGTGCATTTATGAAGAACTGGCAGGGTAAATATCTTCCCATCTCCATGCAGTTCAACTCCAAGAATGCAGAGCTGGGTCGTCTCTACCTGAAAGGTATCCTCTCTATGGACACTGTAAAGGCTAAGAAAATGTACCCTGACGCTACTTTCACCATGCGCGTGAGCTACGGGAATGTAAAAAGCTACAGCCCTGCCGATGCAGTGAAATACGATTATGTTACTACCATGAAAGGTGTGCTGGAAAAATACAAGCCAGGTGATTATGAATTCGATCTGCCTGCAAAACTGCTGGAACTGGCTAAGAACAAAGATTATGGCCAGTATGCAGATCCGGTTCGTAAAGACCTGGTGATCGGTTTCATTACTACCAACGATATCACCGGCGGTAACTCAGGCTCTCCTGTGATTGACGCCAATGGTAACCTGATCGGTCTGGCATTCGATGGCAACTATGAAGCCCTCAGCCACAAGATCCAGTTTGATCCTGTATATAACAGGACCATCTGTGTTGACGTTCGTTATGTACTGTGGTGCATCGAAAAACTTGGTGGTGCTACCAATATCATCAAAGAACTGAAGCTGGTGAAGTAATCGCCGCTTCTTACTACCTTTATTGTTCCAGCCCCGGATAATCAGTAGTATTCCATTACTGACTATCCGGGGTTATTCATTTAATAATTTGAGAATCGGAATATTTTTCGCTTTTTTGCCTAACCTAAATTCAATTCAAGATGGATTCTACCAGTTCTCCTGATCTTTTAGCCGATCTTCAGGATGAGATCGTTTACCAGCATGCCGAAAAATGGCAACGATTTGTGAACCTCCTCATAGACTTTATAGTTGTTGGTATTATCAACAGTATTTTCGGGGGCATTGTACAAACGATCATTTTTGCATCCTATATCAGGGATTTCAGCACCATAGATTCTGCTTTCAGTTTTCCATGGCATTTGTTCCTGATCGTATGGCTTGTTCAGCTCAGCTTTTTCCTGGCCTATTATACCATCTTTGAAAAACTGATGAAAGGAAGAACAGTAGGCAAGCTGGTGACCGGCACCATGGCCGTTCGTGAAGATGGAAATCCGCTTACCTGGAAAAATGCTTTCCTGCGCAGTGTTTGCCGCCTCATACCATTTGAACCGATCGTGGCGCTGTTTACTTCTTATCCATGGCATGACGACTTCACCAATACTGTTGTTGTGAAGAAGCAATTGTAATTACTGACCATACATAAACAGAGATCCCGGCTCATCGGCCGGGATCTTTTATTTTATGGGTGAAGTGTATATGACTTATGCCTATGGTTTCACATAACGGAAAAGCGTGCCGCCATTGTAAATGACCCAGCCACGGTCCAGATCATCGGTGAAATGACATTCCACAAGATGTACCTGGTTTGTGATAGGAGTATAGAGCACCCTGGTGGAAGTATTGTTCTCTACTTTAAATACCATATTGGCGGTCATCACAAAACCTTTATCACCATCACCGAAATGGAAGTCGAAATAATTATCACTTATACTGATAGTTTTGGTCCAGGTAGCGCCGCCATCTACGGTTTTATACATATCCCCCGAATACACATCAGGGTTAGGCACTCCGATAGTATATCCTTTCAATGGATCGCTGCTCAGGAACTGGGTATTGTACATACTTGCAGGAAGTGCGCTGATCCTTGAAAAGGTGGCTCCGCCATCTGTTGTTTTGTAAAGCCCCCTGTTGGCAGTACTGAAGAACCCATTATTTGCATCCCGGAAAGAGATGTTATATGCATTGGTGGGAGACCCGGCAAGAAGGCTCCAGGTTGCGCCACCGTCGGTGCTTTTCAAAACCCCGCTTGGAGAGATGGCAAAACCATTGTTCTCATCCAGAAAGTAAACATCCGTGAATGTGTAAGTGGTGTTGGGATGCATGGTCCAGGTTTTACCGCTGTCAACGGTTCTTGCCAGCGACTTTTCAGAAACGCCCCATCCGTATTTATCATTCAGGAAGAAGAGATTGAAATAGGTAAGATCCTGCTGTGCGTTGGTCTTAGCCCATGTAAGCCCTCCATCCATGGAGCGGTAAATACCGCTTCCGGCCAGATAGCCAGCTGTATCATTGGCAAAGAACACATCCAGGCAATTATTGGGCACAGTTACTTTTGACCAGCCGGGAGTAAGAGACTGCACGCCGCCTGAATTGCGGGGATTATCCGGTCTGCTGATAGGATTATCGCCTCGTACACAGGAAACCGCATAAACGCCGGTCAGCGCTACAAACAAAAGCGCTTTAAAACCTTTCACCATAGGTGTATTCATTAGAGGATTGAAGATATTATATTTTTGGCATTGCTTCATGCTTCCTAGTTTTACGGATTCAATGGAACGTACAATCATACCAACGGCTGATGGGTCTGTAACGATATCCATCCCTGCCTCCGGGGTTACCTATCATTCAAAACACGGGGCCATCCAGGAATCCATGCACGTATTCATTGGCGCGGGCCTGCATTATATTATCCGTAAGGGTATAACGCATAAACCCCTGAGGATATTGGAAATGGGCTTTGGCACCGGCCTCAATGCCCTGCTGGTTTTGCAGGAGTCTATCCGAACCGGCCTCCCCGTGCTCTATGAATCTATTGAGGCCTATCCGCTGGAAAACGTTGTCTACAGCCGGTTAAATTATTGTGAGCAGCTGCAGGCTCCAGAGTTGCAACCCCTTTTTATGGAGCTGCATGATAGTTCCTGGGAAACAACACATGCCATCACTCCACAGTTCTCAATTGTCAAAAGAAATACCAGTTTGGAGAATTTCAGCGGTAATTCTGAAGTTGACCTGATATTTTATGATGCATTTGCCCCATCTGCACAGCCGGAGCTCTGGACAGTAAATGTGTTTAAAAAATTATATGCGTTATTGAGCCCCGGTGGTGTACTTACCACCTATTGTTCCAAGGGCGATGTAAGGAGGGCAATGATGGCGGCAGGATTTAGTATTGAAAAGATCCCCGGCCCACCCGGAAAACGGGAAATGGTGCGGGCCGGGAAGTAACAATTATTTTGTTATTTTCAACTCACTCAAACGTATAACCGACAGTGCCGTCCTTCTCATCTTTCAGCAATATGCCAAGTCCTTGCAACTGGTTCCTGATCTTGTCGGAAGTTGCATAGTCCTTACGGGTACGGGCATCTTTGCGGATATCGATGAGCAGGTCCAGCACACCGCTGAGTTTGCCATTGCCGGCAGCATTCTCACTTCTGAGACCGAAGATATTCTCCAGGTAATCCTTAAAATATTTCTTCAGCCTGTTAAGCGTTTCAACAGTGAGCGCTGTTACAGGAATATGTTTGTCTTTGATGGAATTGACCACGGGCACGATCTCGAAAATATTCGCCAGTACTTTGGCGGTATTGAAATCGTCGCTCATGTTCTCGTCCATTTCGGAAAGAACGTCGTTCACTTTTTTATTGAGAGCTTCATCAGGTTGTGCATCCTGTGCTGGCACTTCTATTCGCTGCAGGTTCTCGTAAGATTCCCAGAGGCGCTTCAATCCTCTTTCTGCTGCCTGCAGTGCCTCATTACCGAAGTCCAGTGTGCTGCGGTAATGCGTCTGTAAAATGAAGAAACGGATGGTCATGGGGCTGTAAGGCTGCTCCAGTATTGGGTTGGAGCCATCGAACATTTCCGTGAGCTTGATCTGGTTATTATAGCTCTTGCCCATCTTCTTCCCGTTCACCGTGATCATATTGTTATGAAGCCAGTACCTGGCAGGCACTTCCTTATTGCAGATGGTGCTTTGAGCGATCTCACTTTCGTGATGCGGGAACTGAAGGTCCATGCCACCACCGTGGATATCGAACTGACCTCCCAGGTATTTGGTAGCCATGGCAGAGCATTCGATATGCCAGCCGGGGAATCCTTCGCCCCATGGGCTGGCCCACCTCATGATATGTTCAGGAGGGGCTGCTTTCCAGAGCGCGAAATCGGCTTTATCGCGCTTTTCTTCCTGGCCATCCAGGTCGCGGGTTGTTTCCAGCTGGTCATCCAGGATGCGGCCGCTCAGTTTACCGTATGGATAATTGTCGGCATATTTCTTTACATCGAAATATACAGAACCATTCACTTCATAGGCATAACCGGCATCGATGATGGCTTTGATCATTTCAATCTGCTCCACAATATGGCCGGTGGCAGTAGGCTCGATGCTGGGCTCCAGGTTATTGAACTGCAACATGGCCCAGTGGAAGAGATTGGTATATTTCTGCACCAGCTCCATGGGCTCCAGTTTTTCCAGAACGGCTTTGCTGGAGATCTTATCAACTGCTGCTCTTCCTTCCTCTTCGAAGTGGCCTGCATCCGTGATATTACGAACGTACCGCACTTTGTAACCAAGGTGCAGCAGGTAACGGTAGATCACGTCAAAGGTGATGAACGGGCGGGCATGGCCAAGATGGCTTTCGCCACTAACGGTAGGTCCGCACACATACATACCCACATGCCCGGGCGTAATGGGAGTAAACACTTCTTTCTGCCTTGTGTAAGAATTAAGGACTTTCAACTCACTCATAAAATATTATTGATACGAAAACAGCAGAGGTTCAATAACAGGGATGTCTTCGGGCAAATATACTGATTTTATTTCCCGCCTGGTAGCCGGAGATCCGCAATTACCGGGTAGTGATCTGAATAGGGAACCAGTTTTCGTTTATACTGCACCACTTCAAATTGCTTGTCTGTCATGATATAATCTATACGGAGGGTAGGCGATATATTGGAGAAAGTTCTGCCGATCCCCAGTTCCTTTTCGGTAAACGCGTCCCGGCGGTTACCGCGGATTCTGAAATAGGTGTAGGAATTAGGTACATCATTGAAATCCCCGCAGAAAACTTCGGGAAGCTGGCAGCTGTCCAGTTGTTCCCTTACAATATCCACCTGGTCTCCGCGAAGCGAATATCCCTGCCTCAGTTTGCGGATCAGGGATTTGGAAGCCGCAACCATGCTGTCTTTCGCGTTCCTGATGATGGAAATATCGTGGTAATCCTTTTTTTGGAGCAGTACAGATTGCAGGTGGGCCGTATAGATCCGGAGGGGTTGCCCGTTTACCTCGATATCGATAGAGAGCATGCTTTCCGCGGCTCTCAGTTCTACCGGTCCCAGGAAACTGGTGCGGGAAGAATCCAGGATCGGGTATTTTGAAAAAATGGCACTGCCCATTTCATAGCGGGTATCTTTCTTTCCGTAATCGATAGCCCGGTAAAAATAAGGGTAGCCGATTTTTTTCAGGTCTTTGTAATTGCTGTAAGGTCCGTTGGGACCAGGTTCAAAATATTCCTGGAAGCAAAGTACGTCTGCATTCTGTTTGCGGATAAAATCCAGCATTTCAAGGCGGGCGCTTTCGCGGCCATCTTCACGGGTTTGCTCATCAAACCATTTTACATTCCAGGTAAGCACTCTGATGGAGTTGGCAGGTTTTTGCTCATTGTATTCATCAGCAAAAAAATGGAAGCCGATCAGCGCACGGATATTGGTGAAGCCCAGCAGCAATGCGGCCAATGAAAGGAATACCCATTTACTCCTTGCCAGCAGCCAGCCAACCAGGAATATGAATACCAGTAATAAAAGAAAGGGAAATGCCAGCCCGAGTATAGCGAAGAACCACCATTTATCCGGATGAAGGAACGCATTGGCGCATGCCATCAGGAAAACAGCGACTGTAATAATATTGCCTAATATGAAAAAACGCCTCGTGAAGGTTCGAATGGCCATTGCTTAAATTTACAACTCTTCATCTTCCGCAGCCCGCTTCAGTATTTCTTTTTCTTCTTCAGTCAGGTACCTGTAGCCCTGTTGGTTGATCTTATCCAGTATCTCATCGATCCTTTTCTGTGTGATATTGGGGATCTTTTTAAATGGCTGGGTTCCTTTTGAATTATAATACAGATCGTCTTTGGCTGTTTTTTTCCAGTTTCGTCTGTCTGGATTGAAGAGATTGGTGGCCCAATCGTAAGCGCTGTTCATCCAGGCGCTCCAGTCGTTGCCACGATTCATCTGGTAGATGAAAAGCCATCCCATACCGGCCGCACCAAGATGTGCCAGGAGGATGGGGGTATTCTGAACATCGATGCCACGGCTGACAGTAAGTGCCACATAAATTACGGTAAGTATCCAGAGCGGAATACCGCCATTGATCATAGGGAATATCCTGTAATTGGGCGCCAGCACCGTTGTTCCGATAGCGATGGCCATCAGGCCGGCGGATGCCCCTTCGAAAGGCAGGGAACCCTTCATACCCGGAACCAGGTTGGCAACCAGCAGGAAGATAATTCCACCCACCAGTCCGCCATAAATAAAAAGGGGAATAAGTTTATTGTTACCGGTCAGGTCCTGCAGGATAAACCCGAATGCCCAGAGCCAGAGCGCATTTCCGATGAGGTCCAGTACTTTATCATGAATGAACATGTAAGTGATCAGGGTCCATGGGCGCGAAAGGAATTTCTCAAAATCTACAGGCATCCTGAACCAGTCCAGGATATTGGTGTAATACTCCGCATCCGGCCAGTCCGAAAACTTGTAAACAACGTAGAGGAATTTGAAAATACAGAAGAGAATGGCAATCACAGCCAGCAACATCAGCAGGGAATTCCCATCCTGACCCAGAATCGTTTTTTTCTTATACCGGTTTTCCCGTAGCACGGAGTAAATTTTTGCGTGAATTTACAAAAGACCAATCAGAACAATAGCATGAACCTCCCGGCTAATGCTATTAAACGTTTTATAATTGGTAAAGTTGTTGCTTTTAATAATATGTTCTTCTGTTATTTCTGTTCATGATGGCCACCAGCAGGAAGCCAAAGAGCGCTCCGCCAAGGTGTGCGAAATGAGCAATACCATCTCCGCCGCCAGGATTGATGCCTCCGAAAAGGTCTAACAAAACGTAGGCCACCATCAGGTATTTCATTTTTATAGGAATAGGTAAAGGGAAAAGCATCATCTCCTGGTTAGGGTTTAGATAGGTAAAGGCTGCCATTACACCCATGATTGCTCCGCTGGCTCCCAATGTGCCGGTGAGCATGATTCTGTACGCTCTGCCCTGGGCCTCGGCCATGGAAATAGTGTCATTATCGAGCTTGCTCATTATTATGCTA
>NZ_JBQCGW010000219.1:0-83755 GCF_051955275.1 Pseudobacter sp.
ACCATGGAAGGGATCTGTTTGATCTTTTCGGCTTTGGTGCCATACACTACGCGGAAAGTGAATACAACGCGGCGTTCTTTCATCTTTTTATAGTTGTGCACCCGGGAATTGGTGAGGTCGGTATTGGAACAGACCAGCTGCTCCCCGCTGAGGGTACGGATACGGGTGGTTTTGATGCCGATGTATTCAACGGTGCCCAGCTTGTCGTCCATGATGATAAAATCGCCCGTCTGAAAGGGTTTGTCGAAAAAGATGACGAGATAACTGAAGAGGTCACCCAGGATGGTTTGTGCAGCAAGCGCAATGGCGATACCGCCGATGCCAAGCCCCGCCACCAGGGTGGTGATATTGTACCCAAGATTGTCGATCAGAAACAGGAAGCCGGCCACCCAGATGATCACCTGGATGATGAGCAGGATGCCTTTGGATTGTTTCCTGCGCTGGTCGCTGTCCTGTTTAAGAAGAGCGCGCTGGAAAATATAAGCGATGAAACTGCTGACAATTCTCAGGACATAAAAAGTGCAGGTGATCATCACCGTTACTTCCAGCAACCTGTTGAGCTTTGCAGGTAAGCTGAGATAATGAAGGCCGCTGTAAACGGCTACTACATATAAGAGAGGCATCACGGAGCGGGTGATGGCGCTGAGTATGAAATCATCGAGACCGGTTTTTGTTCTTTCGGCAAAGGAGCGGAGCTTTTTCAGAAAGAGCAAACGCATGATACGCAGCATGGTTACCAGCAATATGATGATACCCAGGGCTATCAGCCAGTGCTGCACTGTATTCTGCAGGAAGGTATAATTCAGTATCTCTTTCATGTGTAGATCCTTTAAGCGATGAGCATTTCCGTTTGTACTGACGCGAAACTATCCGCCTGATCTTGGCAGGCGATTAAGCTCAGGTTAAAATGCAATTAAGGCGTAGCCTGTGAGCTTTTCAGCAAAGGATCTTTGAGCTTTTGAACAAAACGGCGGGCAGCGAAGCGATCTACCTTTGTAGTACAAAAACCGAATATTATGACTAAAGTATGGTTCATAACAGGCAGCTCCCGCGGACTGGGACGCCATCTTACAGAAGCAGTTTTGAGAATTGGGGATTCAGTAGCGGCCACTGCACGTAATATCAGTCAGCTGGATGAGCTGGTACAGCAGTATGGCAACCAGATCCTGCCTTTGCAACTGGACGTTACAGACTATGAGCAGGTGTATAAAACAGTGGACGAAGCCGTGAAGCATTTCGGAAAGATCGATGTACTGGTGAACAATGCAGGCTTCGGCATCGTGGGCGCGGCAGAAGCTTTTACGGATGAACAGGTGCGAAGCCAGCTGGAGACCAATCTTTATGCGCCTGTTGAGATCACACGCGCCGTGCTGCCTTATATGCGTAAGCAACAGGCAGGTCGTATTATCCAGATCAGTTCCGTGGGCGGACGCGTAGGCAATGCCGGACTGACCATCTACCAGGCAGCCAAATTCGGACTGGGTGGATTTACTGAAGCACTGTCGAAGGAAGTGGCGCCGCTGGGAATTTTCGTGACCAGTGTGGAGCCCGGAGGTTTCCGTACAGACTGGGCCGGCGCATCCATGAGTTATGCCAAAGAGATAGAAGGATATACATTGGTGAACCAGCGTACGGAATTCATGAAGTCAGGTAAGTTCATTCCTGTGGGAGATCCGGAGAAAGCCGCGCAAGTGATCACTGAACTGGCTGTACATCCCGCCCCGCCTGTGCACCTGGTTTTAGGCAGTGAAGCCATCGGCATCCTTCAGCATGCCAATGCGCAACGTGATGCAGAAATGGCAGCATGGATGAGCACCAGTCTGTCCACCGATCATGTGGATTCGCAGGACTTTGCTGCCACGGCAGCCATCATGCTGGATACAGAAAAAGCGAAATAAAAACAGGAATCGATAAATTTGTGATATGGCCGGTAACAATGCTGAAAGACCCTCTATTGCTTATTCCTGTTATCATGCACGCAACCGCGAAGGAGAGCAGTTTGTTCCTGAACATGTGTTCAGCTGCCAGCTCACGGGTACGCTTACGGTGAATACCGGGGTAAAAGAATACGTTTTCAGGGAAGGCGATTTCAGGTTCATCAGGAGGGACCAACTGATCAAATTCATAAAACAGCCACCTCCCGATGGAATTTTCCAGAGCATATCCATTTATTTAGACCAGGAAACACTCCGCAAATTCAGCATGGAATCCGGCTACAGTGCCGAACCGGGCAGACATCAAGCGGATGCTGTTACCATACTGAAGCAGGAACCCCTTATCAAAAGTTATATGGACTCCCTGCTTCCCTATGTGCAGCCTAACCAGCTGATCAATGAACAATTGCAGCAACTGAAACTGAAGGAAGCCATCCTCATCCTGCTGCAATGCAGGCCGGATCTGAAAGACATTCTCTTCGACTTCCGGGAGCCGGGCAAAATAGACCTGGAGGAATTCATGAACCGGAACTATAAGTTCAATGTGCAGCTGAAACGTTTTGCCTATCTCACAGGCAGAAGCCTGGCCACTTTCAAACGCGACTTCGAACATATCTTCCATACCTCTCCCAGTAAATGGTTGCTGCAAAGGAGACTGCAGGAAGCGCATTATCTCATCAGCGAAAAAGGGAAAGCGCCTTCGGATGTTTACCTCGATACAGGATTCGAGGACCTTTCCCATTTTTCCTTTGCCTTCAAAAAAATGTACGGCGTGCCTCCCTCCCGTTTGGCGGGCTGATAAGGCCGCTTTGTACATTCCCTGACGGATCTGTTCAAGCGTATCAGTTATTTTATTATTATTGCAGTGCACAAGATGAATCACTTCTTCAAAATATTCTATTCGTACATGGCATTCCTGCGGAGCGCCTGTGCGAACGTGCCATAGTCTTCAGTTTTTCCCCTCTTATTTATTGTCAGGTATGTTCACAGGTTGATCATTCAACCCGTTATTATTCATTCTAAATAATTTATTGTGAAACGAATTGCTGTTACCGGCATGGGTAAGGTAGGCTCCCTTGTGGGCACTTTACTGGCCGATATGTTCGATGTTACCGGCATCGACAGGCAGGCGCCCGCCAGTCCTGTAAACTTTCCCGTCAAAGAAGGCAATGTTGCCGACCCAGCCGCTATAAAAACTTTGCTCAGCGATCAGGATGCGGTGGTATCCTGCCTCCCCTGGCACCTCAACCTGGCGGTAGCACGCGCCGCACATGAACTGGGTATCCATTATTTTGACCTTACTGAAGACGTTGCCACCACTACCGCTATCCGCGAAATGGCAGAAACCGCCAAAGGCGTGATGATCCCGCAATGCGGCCTGGCGCCGGGTTTTATCGGAATCGTAGGTTCACAGCTGTCTAAATCATTTACCAAACTCAGGGATATCGAGCTGCGCGTAGGCGCACTCCCCCGCTATCCAAACGGATTGCTCGGATACTCCTTCACCTGGTCTCCCGCTGGTGTGATCAATGAATATATCAACGATGCTGAAGTGATCCATAACGGCGTCCGCAAAATGGTGCCCTCCCTGGAAGGACTGGAAACCATCAATATTGAAGGACAGGAATTTGAAGCCTTCTCCACTTCCGGTGGACTGGGCACCCTCTGCGAAACGCTGGAAGGCAAAGTGGACACGCTCAATTACAAGACCATCCGCTATCCGGGCCACGCCCGCCTGATGCGCTTCCTCCTGTATGAGCTGATCCTGAAAGAGAAAAGGGAGCTCACAGAACAGATCCTCACAGAAGCCAAGCCCCCCGTGAAAGAAGATGTCGTATATGTATATGCGGTAGTAGAAGGATGGCAAGGCAGCAACCTGAAACGAGAGGAGTTCTACCGCGCTTACCATCCCAAAGATATCAACGGACGCAACTGGCGCGCCATTTCCTGGACCACCGCCGCCTCCGTGGCAGCCGTTGTTGAGATGGTATCCAAAGGCACCCTGCCCTCCAAAGGCTTTGTAAAGCAGGAAGATATCGGTCTGGATGACTTCTACGCCACCCGCTGGGGCAGGCTTTATGCTGAAGGATAATCTACTCTATATATTTCATGTCTTGTACCAACCAAAGGTCCTGCGCAATGCAGGGCCTTTTTGTTGCCCGGAGAGCAGTCGCCCGCGTCCCCGCGAGTGACCCATATTTGCTCGCCTCTGGCGAGCCCCTTTCCAGCACATTCATGACTTTTTAACCCCCGGTTTCTCCTATTCACAGTACATTTGTACTGCTTGAAAATGTTAATGTACCATGAATAAACACCTACTCATAACGGGATTAGGGATGTTATTCCTGTCGGCCCTCCACGCGCAGAATAAAGGCTCCTATTCAATCCCCAGAACCGCCATGGTGCCGCTTCCGGCTACCAGCTCAGTCAATCATCTTCCTCATTTACAGATCGATAAGCACCTGGTCCGCCAGGATGATCTTGTTACCGGGATCAATGCCAACGGAGACACCTTCTTCACCGGCGGCTTCAAACGCAACCAGCTCCATGGCAACTGGAGCAGTTCTTATCCTTCCGGCAGTCTGATAGATTCAGGAAGAATGGAAAAATCCATCCCTGATGGGGAATGGAAAAGCTGGTACCCCGATGGCCGCCTCCGCACCATCCGGACCTACAATGCGGAGAAACTCGCCTACGTAAAAAATGAGATCATCCGGAAAAATGGTCGCAGTACCTTTTACGTACTCACCGATATCGCAAAACAGAATGCAGCAGCCGCCAACCAGATGATGACGGCCTCCTACTCTTTTCATGCGCTCGATAATCCCGCACCATTATCCAGTTCACTCGAAAAGCGTGTGATCAATAACGTTAGTCATACCAGCTACCTGGCACCATTCACTGAATGCCTGCACCATGGACTGTATATGAATTTCTTTCCCGGAGGCAATATGAAAGACTCTGGTTATTACAAGAATGGCGTGCGTGACGGCCTCTGGAAAGAATGGAACAGTGATGGCAGCGTGCTGGCCATGGGGCAATACAAACATGGGAAGCCGTACCGCGACTGGAAATTCTACAACCGTCAGGGTAAATTGATGTATATCCACCTGTATAACGAAAAAGGAAAACTGAAAGACGTTATCAAGAGAAAGGTGTAGCCTACAGGGATGCTCTTGCTACCTTAAAAAAAACAGAATCGAATATATTCATTTGATCACGAAGCGGTCAAACCCCTGCGCCACCAACTGCTCATAAGCACTCCAGACATCATCCGGGATCTCCTGGTAGATCTGGAACCCTTTGGCAGGATACACTTTGATGCGTTGCAGATCCCCTACCATACTGTTGATGAAGGTCTCCATGGGAATTTCTTCAGTAGCATAATCCTCAAAAGCAATTCGCGGAGAGGTTACTGACAATTTCTTTTGAGGCCAGTGCACTTTGAACGTTGCCAGGCTGCGCCTCTCCATATATGGCTTCTGCACCACAATGAAACTTTCCACTTCTTTGTTCTGTTCCTTCAACAGCTGTTGTGTGAACAGTATATTCTCGCCGGTATTGGTGCTCTTGTTTTCTGTAAGAATGGCGGAAGCCGGTACGCCTTTTTTCATTGCCACTGCTGCAAACCGTTCAGCTTCTGATTCAGACCAGATATCCTTTGTGATCTTACCCAGGCCACCGGAGAATACTACCAATGGGGCATACCCTTCCAGGTACAACTCTGCTGCGCGTTCCGCCACGCGGAGATCATGTGTACCGAGCGCCAGGATACAATCGGACTTTGTGAGCGTCTGATTGAGTACATGGTAATCCCAGAGTTGCTTTGCCAGTGCCTGAATATCAGAGTTGATCATAAGGCATAAATATAGGAAATAAAATTACGGGGAATGACCGGTCGCTCGCCTCTGGCGAGTTACTTATATTGGTTCGCTTCCGGCGAACATCGTGTCGCCGGGAGGCGACGGAATAGAAGTCAATCGCGGGGACGCGAGCGACTGGGCACACCCGAAGTAAAACCTACTTTGCTATTTTCAGCAGATCCAGGATCATAAAGCTCTTTGCCTCCCTTCCTGCCAGCATCAGCTTATTTCCATCCACAGCAATGCCGTACACTCGTTTCAGCAGAGGATGCAGGAAAAAACCTTTCACCTGCATATTGCCATCAGGCTGCATTTCCAGCATCGATACAGAATTGCTTACTGAGTTCAGCACAAAAGCCCTGTTCCCGTAAAATGCGATCCTGCCCGGGCCACGCATGCCCGGATCCTTGATATGCTGCACTGCACGAGGTATCAACGGATCAGAGATATCAAAGCTCCAGACCTGACTGGCATTATAAGCAGTCATATACAGATGATGACCATGAATGGCCAGTGCACAACTCCCTTTCATCGTCACGGAATCAAGGATCTTAGCCGTGATCACAGGTTTTGTTTTATCGGTAATATCCACTGCTATCACGGATGAGCCCGGACCATAACCCGCCAGGTAGAGTACATTCTTATTCACCAATGCCGCAAAAGCACCATCACCGGTGTGAAAGCTGCTCACGATCTTCGGTGTTGCCGGTTGACGCACATCCAGGATATAGACCTTGCTTTCCGAACTATGTGTCACATAAGCATAACCATCTTTGATGATGATTTTACGGAGACGGGTATAATCCGACCTGTAGAAAGGAAGATAAGTCCCCTGCCCTCCCACTGAAATGCTGGCCACTTTCACGGGCTTGTAAGGATCATTCACGGTATACACGCTCACCAAATGATTGGTCATGGACAACACATAGAGGTAGTTCCCGGTTATCGCCACACTGAATGCATCCAGGATATCCCTGTCTTTTAAACTGTGCGCCAGCAAAGGTTTTGCAGGTTTCCTGCAATCGATGATGGCTACATTGTTCCCATCCCGGCAGGGAACATAGGCAAAGCCACGATCCATCAGGATATCTTCCGGTTCGTTCAGTGCATTCACATCCACCAGGCTGCCAAGGATCTCATTACCTGAAAGCAGGTTGTTTGCAGATCCGGGTTGTAAAACAGGATCTGCATTCCATTGTTCCAGCCGGGCCGCCAGTTGAGCTTTATGAAAAGCATTACGCACAATGAATCCTTTGTTGGTACCGGACAGGGTGATCACAGAGTCTGCTGTTTCCACGCGGATGCCATGATCCAGCCAGTCGCCCGTCACTGTAGGCAATGTATCGAGGGAATACCAGGTTTTCCCATAATTAACGGTGATGTATACCTGCTTCTTTGAAGTATAGGTCCCGTAGAATGCAGCGCCGTAGGCGATGTTCACAAAATCATCAGCTGCTCCATCGAGCGTGGCAACAGAATCCCACACATAACCCAGGTTGGTGCTGCGATACACTGTTCCATTCTGATCAGCCTGCAGCAGGTTGCTCACGCCCATGTATTCCGTGGCAAACAGCGCAGTCCTGGATAATTGCTGCATTTTGTTCCAGGTGATGCCATCATCGATGCTCTTGTAAACCACGCCCTGCCAGCCATTCACCACAATGCCATTACCCACTCGTTCCAGCCTGTACAAGGCATTTTGCGATACAGCGCCCATATCCTGCCAGTTAATGCCTTTATCCGTTGAACGGTAGATATGCCCGCCATCGGAATCTGTGTCCGTTACCAGCAAACTGCCCAGCCTCGTATACATGATGGCATAGGAAGCGGCATATACTTCACGGTTCCTGTTCTTTGGCAACAATTTTTTCAGCAGTTTCCAGGTTTTGCCGCCATCTCGGGTGCCCCAAACTTCCGCAGTTCCGGTGAGGATATAGAACTCGCTCCTGTTGCCGGTTTCCGCAATACAGGTGATATCAGCGGTTACAGGCTGCGCCAGAAAATTCCAGGTCAGTCCATTATCATAACTGATATACATTTTCCCTTTATTGACGCCACGTGCTGCGCAAAGCACCACCTCTTCATCAAGCTGGCGGATGGCATCTATCCTGCCTCCCGCGGCCACTTCAGTAAAACTCCGGTTGTTGAAATAACTGATTATTTCAGCACTGTCCTTATGTATGCCTGTTTTCTGCTGCGCAAGGAGCGCAACAGAAAACAGGACTTGTATCAATAATAAGAAAGTTGATTTCATGAAAAGAAGATTGATGAATGATTAAGGCTGCCACCACAACTTATGGTTCATTTGATCTCCGCCCATTCTCCTGGCAGCATCTTCATAATTGACTCTGTTGAGAGATTGCTCACTCAGCGGATATGGGATCCTGGTGGGTACTTTACCATCATTATCACTGGCAGGTCCTGGCACCAGCAAAGGATATCCGGTACGGCGGTATTCATTCCATGCCTCCATTCCGGTGAAGTACAGTGCAAAGAATTTCTGTAAACAGATCTTAGACAATTGTCCGTCGTATTTCACACCTGCTTGGTCAAGGTAACTGTTATTGAATTCAGCACCCCAGTATCCAAAGGAAGCTTTGATAGCATCATTGTAGAGCGCTTCAGCATTGCCGGCGAAAAATCCCCGCTGTGCTGCTTCAGCTTTCAGGAACAACACTTCAGACCAGGTGAGCCAGATGGCAGGCTCAGTGGTGCTCTGGAAGCGTGTTCCGAGGTACGACTGGAAATTGAAACCTCCATTGTAATTGGCTGATTCGGTTACTGGCAATGAATTCGGCAGGCCTACATACTGCGGGTTACCGGTAGTTGCACTGGCATTGGTTGGCCTCGCAAACTGAAACAGGCGGCTGTCGCTGAACTTCTTCAGGGAGTCCACAATAAAGGCGCTCACTGATTTGTATTTGAAATCGAAATCACGCACATAAGCCGGGGCCAGTGGATATACATCAGGAAGACTGCCGCTGTAACGGTACTGGAAATTATCATCATTGCTTTCCATCATCGGATATTGATTGGGGGCGGAAAGCATGGTTTGTATATCCGTTGCTGCAGAAGCCAGTTTTCCGGAAGCACGCATCAGCAGACGCAACCGGAGACTGTTGGCGAATTTCTGCCAGCGCAACGCATTGCCTTTGTACACGGGATCACCACCATAGGCCAGCGTTTCAGATGCATTGAATGTTCCTGCCACAGCAGCCAGTTCTTCCAGCATTCCTTTGTACACCTCTTCCTGCGCATTGTATGCGGGCGTGAACTCCTGATCTGATGCACCTTTTCCGGCATCACGATAAGGGATATCACCATAGGTATCTGTCAGTACAGAGAAGATATACACTTTGAGCACCCGGGCCATGGCCTTATAGTTACCAAGACCTACGCCTTTATCGCTCATGGCAATGATATCATCCAGATCACGAAGCCTGTTGTACAAATTCCAGATCCCATTGCTGTTGGCTGGTTGTAATTTAAAACGCTGCACTTCCGTGAACGTATTGTTCATGCAGGTATACTGTATCAGTTCGTTGTTGAGCTCAAAAGCATTGAGCACAAGTGTGTTGCTGGTATTGTAGATCACCTGTGGCAGTACCACGCCCGGGTTTACGGCAGAAGGAACATTGGGATTGATATTGTTCACTTTGGAACAGGCATTCAGTCCAACCGTTATGATGAAGAGTATGATTAAAGTTCTCATATCAGATTTTTTAGAACGTAATTTTCAGATCGAAGCCGATGCTTCTTGTTGAAGGAATCTGGGCATTTTCGATGCCCGGTACCACCGTACCACCGGAAACGAAAGAGGTTTCAGGATCGATGTTCGGCACATTGGTGAAGAGCAGCAGGTTGCGGCCTGTGAGGCTCAGCGCAGCTGACTGTATCCATTTGCCACGGAGATATTTCGCAGGCAAACGATATCCGATCATCACTTCACGCAGTTTCACATAAGTGGCGTCAAAGGTGCTCGACTCAACATTTGGACGTTTGTAATAACCTCTATAGTAAGTATAAGCGGCAACACGCTCTGTGTTGGGAGCCCAGCTGCCATCAGCTTTCTGCACCACACCATCACCGATGATCCCTTCTTCCCTGCCGGGCAGTGTATTGGCCAGACTGCCGGCTTCCGTACCTGTTACGTAGGTGAATGAATAGATCTTTCCACCGAACTTGCCATCGAAGAGGAAGTTGAACGACCAGTCTTTGTACCGGAAGCTGTTCCTGATACCACCTATCCAGTCAGGATTGTAATTACCCAGCCTGATGGTCTTGCTGGTGAACACCGGCACTCCCCCTTTATACACTACTTTGCCTTCATCGTTGCGCAGCAGCCCTACGCCATAGATATCGCCCATTCTTCCCCCTACTCTTGCTTCGATAGTAGCGCCCTGTGCAGTAGCCATCACGTAGCTCTCCACTCCGTCGGCCAGTTCCACCACTTTGCTTCTGTTGGCAGAAGCAGTAAAGGTCACATCCCATACCATTGCAGATTTCACAGGAGTAATACCCAGCACGGCTTCCCATCCTTTGTTATTGATCTTACCTGCATTCATCACTTTGGCTCCGTAACCGGTAGCAGTGCTCAAAGGACTTCTCAGGATCTGGTTCCTGCTGCTGGCAGAATACCAGGTGAGGTCCAGGCTTACCCGGTTATTGAACAACTTCAGTTCCGTTCCCACTTCAAACGATCCGGTGATCTCAGGTTTCAAAGCTGTGTTGGGAATCACGGAGGGAAGCCCAACAGTTCCCGGCAACGTGTTGTACTCATAATAAGCGCTGGTCTGGTAAGGATCAGTATCATTACCTACCTGTGCGTATGAGAAGCGCGTCTTCCAGTAATTGAGCACTGCAGATCGCAGGGAAAAGATCTCCGTCATCTGTGCACTCAATGAAGCAGAAGGATAGAAATAAGAGTTATTGCCTTTGGGCAGCGTGCTGGACCAGTCGTTACGCGCGGTCAACTGCAGGAAGAGCATATTGCGGAAATCGATATCGGCCAAACCATATAAACTGTTTACCCTTTTTACGGTATTGATCTCCTCCACCAATGGTCTGCTGGAAGCATTACCCAGGTTGTATACATTGGGGATCACCAGTCCGTTTGCTGTTACGATATTGCTGCTGGTATTGATCTGAAGATTGTTGCCACCAACACTGGCAGTGATCCTGACATCTTTCAGCTCAGGTACGTTATAGGTCAGCAGGAAATCAGAGTTACGCTCGAAGTAATCAACATCCTGTCTCCGGTACAAACCATTGATGGCAACCACTGAACCGATGGGCCTTTGCGATGCCCTGTTCTCTCCTGAATAATCGATACCTGTTCTCACCATCAGGGAGAGATTCGGCAGGATGGAATAATTCAGGAAGGCGTTACCGAAGAAACGGTTCCGCTTCATGCTGTTCAGCTGCTCATGCATGGTCATATACGGATTGTCGCCCCAGGTAAAGTAGTAGTTCTGTTTGATGCCCTCCTGTCCCCTGATCCAGTAATCCCTGAACCAGTTCATGCTGGCATTACGTTCCGTCCAGATGAAATTGTAAGTAGGAGAAGCACCGCCATAACCGATCACAGGAAGGTTATCGCTATAGCTGTTGATATAATTGATATTAGCGTTGAAGCTGAGTTTGGAGCTCAGGTTCACTGTACTGTTGGTATTGAACTGATGCCTGTTCAGCTCCGTATTGGGCATGATACCCGTTTGGTGGTAATTATTATAAGAAACCCTGAAACTACCTACCTCACCGGCTTTCTGAATGGATATACCATTCATCATGGTAAGACCGGTAATGTAAAAGTCTTTTACATTATCAGGATATGCCTGCCAGGGAATGGCCGTGCGTTTGCCATCCGGACCGATCGGCGATCCGAACTGAACGAAGCTCTGTCCCCTGAAAGGTGCACCCCAGTTATGTCCTGAGTTGGAGGTATTAGGGCCATCAGGTCCGTCGCCATAAGAATAATACTTGAGGCCAACACCTGTACCACCACCGTATTCATTCTGGAACTCCGGAGTTTTCAGCACCCGGTCGATAGCGATATTGCTGTTCACGGATACCCCCAGCCTGTTGCTTTCAGCAGCTTTCTTTGTTTTGATGATCAGTACCCCGTTTGCAGCTCTTGATCCATAAAGGGCAGCAGCGTTGGGACCTTTCATGATGCTGATGCTTTCAATATCATCAGGATTTATTTCAGCGCCGCCACTTCCATAATCGATAGAGAGGTCACTGGTGCTGGAGGTTCCCAGGTTATTATTGATGGGAACGCCGTCCACTACCACCATGGCAATATTCTTGTTGATATTGAGGGATGATTCACCGCGGAGCACAATGCGGTTGGATCCCGCCAATCCGCCGGATACCTGCGTCATATTAAGACCGGCTACCCTGCCCTGCAGGCTGCTCAGCACGTTCCCGCCTTTCACGGTATTCATATCATCCCCTTTCACTTCCTGAACTGCGTAGCCAAGTTTCCTTTTGGCTTTGGCAATACCCAGGGATGTAACCACAACTTCTTCCAGGTCTTTATTCAGCTGTTTCAATTTTACCAGCAGGGAGTTGTTCTCTCCTTTTTTAATTACCAGATCTGGAATAGTGTTCGCTTGATAGTTGACGTGAGTAAAATAAATATCATATTTAACACCTGTTTTCAGACCAGCGGTACTGAATTCTCCATTTTCATTGCTGTTGGAATATTGTGCTTTTCCATTCTTATCCTGCGGTCTGCACTCGATGCTGACGCCGGCTACGGGTTTATTGGCTTCATCCACGATCATGCCTTTGATATTACCATCCTGTGCAAATGCTCCGGCAGGAAGTAACGCCAGCAGACATAGCAGTTGCACTGCTGAGATCTTTACAAATTTTAAATACTTCATACTATTTGGTTTGGGCAAAAGATCTCCTGCACACTCCCGGGTGTATGCTTTTCAATCTTTATATGTTTTGAGGATTATTTCCCTACAGTAAAACCCTGATGATCTGAATGCACTTCCAGCTTATTGATACTGGCAATTACCTGTAATATATCTGCAACGGTTTCATCTGCGCCGAAGTTTCCGGTGAACAGTATTCCGGATACTTCTTTTTTATCAAAACGGATCTGGACCTTATATTTTTCAGTAAGCGTTTCAAACACGTTTATCAGTGATGTTTGTCTGAAAGTAAGCATGTCCGCATCTTTATCCTGTGCTGTTTTCTTCGGATTGTTTTTCTGAACGGCCACCGGTTCACGCTGGATAGCCGCTACTGCGATATTTGCTTCCCTGAACCCTGTTGCCTGCTGTCCTGCATGCAGGTATACCGCTCCTTTGGATGAGGAAGAATAGTCCTCAACCTTCACCTTTCCTTCAATCAGGGAAACCACGGTGCTGTCTGCACTCTCCTGTATCTCAAATACAGTCCCCAGCGCAGTGGTGGAAACAAATTTGCTGTATACCGTAAATGGCTGTAGTTCCTGTTTTTTAACCGTAAACCTTCCTTTTCCTTTCAGGTATAATTTTCGTCCATTTACATTGTAATCCTTTTCATATTGCAGACTGCTTCCGGCATACAGGAGCACTACACTGCTGTCTCTCAGAACGATGGTCTTCTGTTCATTGCCTGCCTCGATGATGGCCGGCATGCTCACAGCAAGAGCAGGCAATTCAGGCCTTATTGAAACGCCTTCATTCTTTGGAAAGAGGAACCTGGCTGCCAGCAGGAGGCAGAGTACCGCAACAGCAGCCACAGCAGCAGGACCGGAATAAGGCAATACTTTCCGGTAAAGGCTGATGTTCACTACGGGAGCAGGATTTGTTTCCTGGATTGTTTGACTGATCCTGTCTTTAACTCCCTGTTTGTTGAATGCAGGCATATATTGAGTGGAAAGCGTGGCAGCCTGGTCCTGCATCTGCATCCATTCTCCATACAAAGCATTTTCTTCCTGCTGTAATAAATCCAGCAATTGTTTCAGTTCAGCAGCGGTGGCTGATCCATTCAATGATTTTTGTATAAGTAATGATATATCCTGCATGTTCTGTTATAAAATGTAAAAAGTGGAGATGGTGGGGGTGCCTGGAATATTACCTTAACATTAAGTGATTCAGCACATGATCCAGGCGAGCAGCATATACATGGAAATGTCCGCCTGCAGTGCATACCGTCTGAGTATGCTCATGGCGGATTTCACGTATTCCCTGACGGTGTCTTCGGAAACATTGAGCACTGCAGCTGCTTCCTTGTAGGATTTGCCTTCCATTTTGCAGAGTTCAAAGGCCTGTTTCTTCCTGGCGGGAAGCAGGTTGATGGCTTTATCCAGCAACCTTACTTTATGAAGATAGATCTCTGTGTTATGTTCAGTTTCATCAGTTTCGGCCATGTCCAGCATATTCTCTTCAAGTTGCCGCAGTTGCAGGCGGGCCATTTTCCGGATGCGGCCCATGGTCATATAAAAACTGGTAGTGAAGAGCCAGCCGGCAACGGACTGGTTACCGGTAAGGCGGGAACGGTTTTCCCAGAGCTGAACGAAAACAGTCTGTAGCAGGTCTTCCGCCTCCTGCTGATGTGGCAACAGCCTGAAGATGTTCCTGAAGATAGCGGGACTGTAATGATCGTAGATTTCCTGGAACACCGGTGCATTACCGGCGTTCAGCGCGAAGATGATTTCATTGTTGTTGGGGAGAGCCATTACAATGAACAAAAGTAGTAAGCCACTTTCTGTAATACCGGTAAAAGGGTATTAAGAAAATGTAAAGAGGTGGTATTTCCGGTAAGCAGCTTCAGAGCATGGCTTCTTCAAACCTGTCGTCTTTCGGAGGCAGTAAACTGGAGGTCCAGTAATCGATGATCTTTACCAAAGTATTTTTCCACTGCAAAAATGTACGTTCCTTCACAAAAAAGCCATGGGCCCGCAGGTTGAATGCTTCCTTGACCTGTGCATCGGAAGCTATTGTTGACCAGAATATAAATGGTACGGAATGGAACTTATTGTTGGGGGTCCTCAGCATACCCTCCCGCAGTTCCAAACCATTCATTTTCGGCAGGTGAAGGTCTGATATTATAATAAAAGGGGCACTACCGGATTCCTGCAAAAAGTGTAGCATTTCTTCCGCAGTACTGAAAAGCTGAAGAGGGTGCTCATACTTCATTTCGCGGAAAATTTCCCTGATAAGCTCATGGTCATCAGTATCATCATCTACGATCCAGATCGGCCTGTGCTGCTGATTTTCCATATTCGTGATTTTTAATACCTTTTAAATACTGAGGCCTAGCCCGGTTTCTGCATATAAAATATTATACCAAGAGGTATAAATGGCTGTTGTACAAGTGTAGATTCAATTTTTTTGTACTTTAGCTACATCAATTTTGTTTAACGTTTTAATACGTTTGTCGTGAAAAAAAAGAACAGTTTCTTCCTTATTGATGATGATCTTGATGATCAGGAAGTTTTTGAGATGGCTTTGCAGCGGATTGACAGCAATTACAGTTTAAGTGTGGCGCATGATGGTGTTGAAGGTTTACAGAAATTGACCTCGGATGATTTCGTTCCGGATTTTATTTTCCTCGACATCAATATGCCCCGGATGGACGGGATGCAATGCCTGCCCGAACTCAGGAAGCTCAAGCACCTGAGGCAGTCCAGGATCATCATGTATTCAACCACCAATGATGACAGGGTGCGTGAGGCCAGCCAGCAGCTGGGCGCAGACGAGTTCATGGTGAAACCTTCCAGGTTGAATCTTCTGGTGAGCCAGCTTACGCGGATCATTGAAAAACACTGACAATGAATGAAAGAAAGCCTAAACCTGATATTGATCCTTCAGAGTCAGAAGAAAAGCTGAAGAAAAGCGAGGACCGCTACTACAAGATGATCGATGAAGTAGAGGATTATGCCATCATTCTCCTGGATGAAAAAGGTATTATCCAGAACTGGAACAAAGGAGCACAGAAGATCAAAGGCTACACCGAGCATGAGGTCGTCGGAAAACATTTCAGCATATTCTATTTACCTGAAGACCAGGCCATCAACCTGCCACAACTGCTGCTCAACAAAGCGGCGGAAGAAGGCCGGGCCATCCATGAAGGCTGGAGGCAAAGAAAGGATGGTTCCAGGTTCTGGGGCAGCATAACGCTAACCGCATTACACAGCGATAACGGGCAGGTGATCGGATATTCTAAAGTTACCCGCGATCTTACAGAAAGAAAGCTGGCCGACGATCAGATGAAAAATTTCACACTGGAATTACAGCAAAGCAATGAAGCGCTCCGCAAAAGTGAAGAACGCTATCATAAGATGATCGCAGAAGTGCAGGACTATGCCATCATCCTGCTGGACCCGCAAGGCAATATCCAGAACTGGAACACAGGTGCAGAAAAAATCAAGGGCTATTCAGAAAGTGAAATCCTCGGCAAAAACTTTCGCATCTTTTATACTGAAGAAGACAAACAGCAAGGACTTCCTGAAAAATTACTGCGCAAAGCGGCTGACCACGACAGGGCTATTCATGAAGGCTGGCGTATTACCAAATCCGGTTCCCGTTTCTGGGGAAGTATTGTGATCACCGCCCTTCACAATGAGCGTGGCGATCTGATCGGATTCTCTAAAGTTACCAGGGACCTCACTGAAAAGAAAAAGTCAGAAGACAAACTCAACAAGTATCTGCAGGAATTGCAGAAACAGAATGAGGAGCTCGACCGCTTCGCGTATGCAGCTTCACATGATCTGCAGGAGCCGCTTAGAAAGATCCAGACATTTGCAGACATGCTGGAAAACAGCCTGGATGACAAGGACGCTGCCAGAAAATATCTTGGGAAGATCAATACCGCCTCCGAAAGAATGAGTCACCTGATCAGTTCCATCCTGGAGTTCAGCCGCCTTTCCAAAGAAGCTCCTGTAAAAGAACTTACTGACCTGAATGAGACCCTCCGTCATGTATTGACTGAGCAGGAACTTCGCATCCATGAAAAACAGGCCAGGATAGAATCCGGCAAACTGCCATCCACCAAGGCCATCTCACTTCAGATGCATCAGCTATTCACTAACCTGATCAGCAATTCACTGAAATACTCCCAGGGGCAACCTGTAATAAAGATAAACGCTTCGGTTACTGATAGCAGTGAGATCCCCCGAGCCAACCTTCCTCCGGGCACAGCATTCCATCATCTCAGTTTCACCGACAATGGCATTGGCTTTGAACCGCAGTATGCGGAAAAGATCTTTACCATGTTCCAGCGTCTTCACGGAAAACACGAATACTCCGGCACCGGCATCGGCCTTGCCCTCTGCAAGAAAATAATGGACAACCACGGAGGTTATATCCATGCAGAAAGCACACCCGGCGAAGGGGCCACCTTTCATGTTTATATCAAACAGGACGCTTAAAAAAAGCGCTCCGTAAACGGAGCGCCTGCTGCTTAAAATCACAACTTGCCATAATTGAGTCGTTCAATCTGACTTATAAGTGGTTTATTTTACTTTCTGCAGTTTCAACACCACACTGGTTCTGCTGGTGCTCAGCTCAGGATTGAACCCGATCTTCATCAGGAATTCCCCTGAATATTGTTTGCTGCCATCGATGCTGGTTTTAGTTCCCGGGTAGAGGCAGATCTCCTGCAGACTGTACATGGCAGCAGGGTCCAGACCTTTCAGTCTGATGGGATAGACACTCCCCTCCCCATAACGGCTGCTCACCATATAATTGAAGATCACAGCTTCGGATTGTTCCTTGTTCAAATAGGCTACTGAAGCAACAGAACCTTTGCGTGGATCAGCCAGACGAAACTGGTCGCCCTGGTAAATGAGCGGCTTGAATGCATTGTATTCTTTGATCGCATTCTGGCAGAATGCCAGGTCTTTTGCGCTGAGATGGCTCACCACAATATCGAAACCAAGCTTACCCATCATGGCCACATCCGTGCGGAATTTGATCGGCTGCTTACCCCAATCCGTAACGTGGTTGGCGCTGGCAATGGCCGGATAGAAATAAGAATATTCCCACTGCATGAAGATCCTTTCCAGCGGATCGGTATTATCACTGGGCCAGTATTCCGTAAAATATCTCAGGGCTTCGTAATCCACCCTGCCACCGCCACCGGAGCAAAGCATCATGGGTACTGTGGGATATTTTTCGCGGAGGCGCTTGAGCACATTGTAGAGCCCGCGCATGTATTCGATATAAAAATGCCCCTGGTTCTTTCCGAGATAAGCAGAATGCGCATTGTAGATGACTGCATTGCAGTCCCACTTGATATAGGCCAGTCCCGGGTTCTTTTTGAACAGGTCATCCACCACACTGAACACAAAATCCTGAACGGTTGGATTGGTGAGGTCCAGCACCAGCTGGTTGCGGAAATAATGTTCATTGCGAGCTGGCTGTCTTACCACCCAGTCAGGATGTTTCTCGTACAGTTCACTTTTAGGGTTCACCATTTCAGGCTCCACCCAGATACCGAACTTCACATCGTTCTTTGCCGCTTCCTTCACCAGGCTTACCACCCCATTGGGAAGTTTCGATTTATTCTCCTGCCAGTCACCCAATCCTGCTTTATCATCATTACGGGGATATTTGTTGGCGAACCAGCCATCATCCAGCAGGAAGAGGTCAACGCCTAATTTCTTTGTATCGCGCAGCAGCTCTTTCAGCTTGCTTTCATTGAAATCGAAATAGGTGGCTTCCCAGTTATTGAGCAGGGTGAGCCTGGTACCCTTTCCATCGAGGAGCCGGTAATTGCGGGCCCAGTCGTGCAGCTGACGGCTTGCCTGTCCCTTACCCTTATCCGAAAGGGTATGAATGAAGGAAGGGGTTACAAATTCCTCCCCGGGCTTCAACGTGTAGGGAGATGCATAATTATTGATCCCGGAAATAATGCGCAGGTTGTCCTGAAAATCCAGTTCCAGGTCCGTTCTGAAATTCCCGCTGTAAGCCAGGGTTCCGTAGAGCACAGTGCCTTCATCTTCCGTAGCAGGCTTGCCCAGCGATACCATGAATACCGATGGCAGGAAGAGATTGGTACGTGTACCGAGTTTGGTATCGATGGTTTTGATACCGTGCGTGATCCTGGTTTCTTCCGGTTGCATTTCTTTCGCCCAGTCCCCATGATACTGGTTCAGCCAGAAACCCTGTGCCTTCAGATACAGATTGGCGGATGCGAATTTCTCCAGCACCACATTACCTTTTTCAGTGTGTCTGATCACCGACCACTGTTCTATCACATCCTGTCTGGGATATACTTTATAATGGAGCTTCACTTCAAAATCATACACAGGGTCTTTCAGTGTGATGACATACAGGGAAACATTATCAGCCTGTTGTTTCTGCTCATGGGTTACATAACGGAGATCGAGGGAACGGTTGCCGTCAGCATGTACCACAGTGATAGCAGGTTCCACCATATTACGGGAACCGGCAGGTGTGTAGGCGGCATTGAGTTGTTCAGAGTAATCACCCGTTTGCCTGTAAACGGAGGATACCATCTTGTACTCCTGCTCATTCACCAGTTTCTTTCCGAAGTAAATCACAGACAGATCCTTCTCCTTATTTGCTTCCAGCACCAGTGCATTGCTGCCGGTGGTGATAGGGATAACAGTTTGCGCATGCAGGCTGCCAATGTTCCAACCCAGGCAGAGTGCGAGGGCAAGTGCGACAGAGAGAGTTTGCCTGCCAGAGAATCTTCCTTTCCTACTACAATTCATATTTGTGAGTTCTGTTGTAATGATTTTGTTATCGTGGTGCAGTGGCTCGCATCCCCGCGAGTGACCACTATTTGTTCGCCTCCGGCGACACGGTGTTCGCCAGAGGCGAACAAATAGAAGTAACCCCCAGAGGCGAGCTACCGGGCACACCCTGTTTATTTCAGCACACCCTGATTAATTCAATCCGGGTCTGAATTTACCGTTCACAGTAATCCCCGGCCAGGAATCAGTCCTGAAGGGGTTTGCAGGCCATCCTTCTTTATTCATAAGGTTGGCTGCTCCGGCATCATCAGCCCAGGCATAACGCACAGCGATGGGTTTGGCTACTTCGGCAGCCTGCAGGATCACCTGGCCGTTCTGAATGCTGGCAACAGCAGGATAGAATTTCTTATCTGCGCCTGCGATCTCAAAACCTTTCAGTTCCGAACCACCACGGATGGCCAGGCCTTTTCCGGTTGAGGCGAAACTGAGTGTTACTTTATTTCCTGCTGCAATAAATGATTTATAAACCGGGCCTGATGCCAGTACAGCTTTCTTGTAAGTATCACGAAGGGCAATGGCTGCCAGTCTCAGCCCCACATCCTGTTTATTGGCCGGGTGAATATCCGCTGCATCGCCTATATCGGTGGTAACTGCCATGCCGGTATTGAAAACACTGAGTGTTTTTGCCTGCGATTCCCGGAGCTCAGCCCATTCGCTTCCTTTATTGCTGTTGCCATTATTGGCATTCCAGCTGCTCAGCTGAACGAAATAGAAGGGCATGGTTGGATTGTTGAACATCCTGCGCCAGTCCTTTATCAATAACGGCAATGCGTACCTGTACTCGTAAGCATGGTTGGTATTGGCTTCGCCCTGGTACCAGATTGCACCTTTCACCCGGATCCCTGCAAATGGATTCACCATACCGTTGTACAGAACGGAAGGGTAATCATTCGGCCCGATGCTATTGGAATTATGCAGTACATACTGGATCCTGTAGAACCAGTTGTTATTGAGCGGATATTTATGGCCATTCACTTCGAGGAAAAGATCTGTACTGTCGCCCCAGATACCACCACCACCACCGCTGTCTTCCACGCGGATGGCGATCATATTCTTTCCCGCATTAAGCTGCGTTGCAGGGATCTGGTAAACACGCTTGTTATTCCAGCCGGCTGATGCGCCGAGAAATTCACCATTGAAATAAGTCTGGTCGTTGTCATCGATCATACCTGCATGCAATGTGGCGGGTTTGCCGGCATCTTCCGGCGCAATGTCTACAGTCTGGCGGAACCAGACAATACCATCGAGCCTCGACAGTTTTGGCTGACTTTCCCAGGCATTGGGCAATGGCATGGTTGACCATTTGCTATGATCATAATCAGCACGCTTCCAGCTGGCGCTGTCGGCCACATCGGGCATATCGCGCTGCAATTCTTTCAGGTAAGCAGCTTCACTTTTCTTCCTGGCAGCTATCAACTCCTCAAAACTGGCCTGACCGGCCGCCTGCATCACTGATTTGTAGTGGGCATCGTTCAGCATGGCAGCATGACTGATCCAGGCTTCTATCTGTGTGCCGCCCCAGGTGGAATTGATCAGTCCGATCGGGATATTCAATTCCTGGTTCAGCTTGCGCCCAAAGAAATAACCCACGGCTGAAAAAGGCATCACACTGGAAGGTGAGCAGGTTTCCCATTTTGCGTTATCTGAAGTAGAGAGGGGCTCTGCCGCCACTTTCTTAGGGATCGTGTATAATCTGATATCCGGGTAGCTGGCCTTGCTCACTTCCTCATCTGCATTCAGGATGGTGCCCCAGCCTTTCAATGGCATTTCCATATTCGATTGCCCGGAGCAGAACCACACATCCCCCATCAGCAATCCACGCAACACTACGGTTGATTTACCTTTTACGGTCAGGTTAAAAGGTTTGCCCAATTTCTCAGGAGCCAGCACTACCTGCCATTGTCCGTTTCCGGAAGCAATGGTGGTCTTTTTCTGGCCACGAAGGCTCACCACAATGCTTTCACCGGCACTGGCCGTTCCCCATAACCTGATGGGAGCATCACGTTGTAACACCATACTGTCTCCGAAAATAACGGGCAATTCCGGTTGCGCATATACGTTACCGGTGACTATGATCAGCAATGCTGTTACCAGGTGGATTCTTTTCATTACACTCTGTATTATGGATCGGTTATTATTTTTTGATCAGGCGGAAAAGCTTTGTCTCATGGGCAGCGATCTTGCCGCTCCATGCATGTTTCTTTCCGGTGATGCGATGTTCCCAGCAATCGCGGATTACGAAGCCCGTTGAGAGGCCGATGTCTTCCGTTGAAAATTTATAAGCCTGTTCTGTGTCTGCCACATTGAGTACCGCCAGGGCATAATCTCCACCATCCAATGGTTTCAGGAATATTTCCCATTGGGCATCACTACGGATACGTTTGGCCTGAATGGCTGCTGCATCCTGGTTGATGGCAATCACTTCAGGGTTCAGCAGTATCCTCCTGGTGGTCTCATTCATGGCGGTGATATCATTGGTGGCTATCAGCGGGGCGGCCATCATACTCCACAAACTCATCTGGCTCTGGTACTCTGTATCGTTGCAACCAATACCACCGAGATCAGCCGATGGGCCTTTCGCTCCATACAGTCCGATCACCAGCATATCCGGATCATTCCAGCGGCCGCGGCCTGCATAAGCATCCAGCGATCCGTTCACGGCAACAATGTCCATGATCCCTTCACCATCCGTACCGGGTTTTGCTTTCCATTTATCGCGGATATCCCCCGTAGTACGCCACAAGCTGCCACCGGCATTGGACGCCCAGAACCATGGCTTCCTTCCGCCCCATTCGCAGATTCCGAAAATTATATCGCGGCCCGACCTGGTAAGGGCATTGGCCATGGTGGTATAGCGTTGTTTGGCTGTATTGGAATCTTCGGGAGCGTTGCAGTAATCGTATTTGAGATAGTCGATGCCCCAGCTGGCAAATGTTTTTGCATCCTGCTCTTCAAAGTTGAGACTGGCCGTGTATCCTGCACAGGTGAGCGGCGCTGCATCGGAATAGAGGCCGAGCTTCAGCCCTTTTGCATGTACATAATCAGCCAGGGCTTTGATTCCTGACGGGAACTTCACAGGATCGGCAATGATATTGTTTTTCTTATCGCGGCCACCCTGCCAGCCATCATCGATGATGAGATACCGGTAACCAGCAGCCAGCATGCCGGTAGACTCCATGGCATCCGCCACTTTCCGGATCAGCGTTTCATCGATGCGTTCTCCGTAAAGGTTCCAGGTCATCCAACCCATGGGTGGTAACGGCGAGAGCTCCTTACGGAGCTTCACCTGCGACTGCATAATAGCAGACATTAAAACCAACCCTGTCAATATTATGAATTGCTTCATCAATGTTCAAGCTTATTTGCCGGCAGTGGTCCACACGGTTTTCATCTCACCATTCACTTTCAGCTTCACCTGTTTTTTCACGGGAGATGTAATGACGTATTTAGTTACTTTTCCATCCTTCCATTCAAAGCTCACAGTTACATTGCCTCTTGCTTTCAGTCCTTTTACCTTGCCTTCCGCTTTCCACAGATCGGGGATGGCGGGCAGCAGTTCGATATGACCTGCATGGCTCTGGAGCACCATTTCCATGATGGCTGCGGCGGCGCCGAAGTTGCCATCGATCTGGAAGGGAGGTCCGGCAGAGAACAGGTTCGGATACACACCACCACCAGCTCCATAGTTGATATCCGTACGGAGCGTAGGTTTCAGCAATTCACGCAGGAGCTTGAACGCCCGGTTGCCATCCAGCAGCCTGGCCCAGAAGAGTTGCTTGTAAGCGATCGCCCAGCTTGGACCATCATCGCCCCTTACTTCCAGTGTTTTCTTTGCCGCTTCAGCCAGATCAGGCGTTCCATTGGCCGTGATCAGGTTGGCAGGATACAGTCCGTACAAATGGGAGATATGACGGTGTTCCTTATCTGTCTCTTTGTAATCTTCCAGCCATTCCTGAATGCGGCCGCTGGGAGAGATAATGCCTGCAGGAGGCAGTTGTTTCAGCTGGGCACGAAGGGTATCTACCAGTTTCTTATCGGTTTTCAGTTTCACTGCTGCTTCAATCACGTTGTTGAAGAGCTCCCGGATGATCTGGTTATCGATGGTAGCACCAACGCAGATGCTGGCGTGATTGCCATTGGGAAGATAAAAAGAATTTTCGGGAGAAGATGAAGGAGATGTTACCAGCCATCCGGTTTTCTCATCCTTTACCAGGATGCTCTTGTAGAAAAGCGCTGATCCTTTCAGGATGGGATAGATGCTTTTCAGATAGTTCACATCATCGGAATACACATAATGCTCCCAGAGATTGTTACAGAGCCAGCCGCTGCCGCTCTTGGTAACGCCCCAGCTGGCGCTCTCACCAGGCTCGGTAAAGCCCCATACATTGGTGATCACGTGAGCTACCCAGCCTTCTGCATTGTAGTAGGCTTTGGCCGTGCGCTCACCGGGTTTCACCAGTCCACGCACCAGTTCGGTGAGTGGCAGGTTGAGCTCGGAGAGGTTGCTCATTTCAACTGGCCAGTGGTTCATCTGCACGTTCACATCCAGGTGATAATCTCCATTCCACGGAGTGTTCACCTGGTTGGCCCAGAGCCCCTGAAGGTTCGGCGGCAGCAATCCCACACGGGTGCTGCTGATGCTGAGGTAGCGGCCAAACTGCAGGAAAAGTACGGGCAGGCTCTTGTCTGCTTCCGGTTGCTTGTAGTAAGCAGCCAGGCGTTTATCGGTGGTCAGGCTTTCTGCCGGTCCTGTGCCGAGGTCTACGGCAACACGGCCGAACAGTTTCCTGAAATTGTTTACATGCGTTTGCTTCTGAATGGCATAGCTTTTCTTCAGCGCCGCATTCATATTTTTTGTTACCAGTGATCTGTAATTGGTATTGCGGAAATCCGTAGCGGTAGATACCAGGATCAGGGCTTCATCGGCACCTTCGATCAGCAGTTCTTTACCACGCACCGTTTGCTTACCACCGGTGTTCAGTACTCTAACTTCAGTAAGATACTGCATGCCTTTGCCATCGGTTCCGTTATTCAGCTGGCCTGTTAACTGCAATGCATGACCGGCAACACTACTCTCCCCTCTTTCAGGACGGCTGATGCCAACTGCAAAACTGATCTTACCTTTTTCGCTGGCTTTGATGCGGATCAGATCCACATCATCCCCGAAACTGGTGAAATATTCGCGTGTGTATCGCACGCCGTTCAGGGTGAATGTTGTGGTGGCAATGGCGCTGTCGATACTCAGCCAGCGGCGGTATTCACTTTGTACCCCTTCTGCTCCGTAATCATAATTGATATTGAGGTCAGCCAGCATCTGGAAGCACCCCCACTGAGGACCGCCGGAGCCGGGTCCCAGGCATATGAAACTTTTATCGATCAGTTTCTGTGCTTCGTCATTTTTTCCTGCAGACAGCAGGCTCCTGATCTGGGGCAGTTGTTTATATGCTTCGTAATTATTGGCATCCTGCGGACTGCCGCTCCACATGGTGATATCGTTCAACACCACTTTCTCTTTCTGAACACCACCATCGGGTGTCATGCCCAGGCGGCCATTGCCGAGAGGAAGGGTTTCTTCCCATTGGGCAGCCGGTTTATCAAACCATAACTGAAGCGGACGGTTCTGTGCAACGGCAGTAATGGAAAAGAAAAGCGCAACAAAGCCAATCGTTCGTTTCATAGTGCATTTTTTGAAGCAACAGGGAAAAACAAAGTTCACCTGTATACAGATCCGGGTAAATGGATTTTATTGTTTAATTAATGGAAATTTTCACGATACTACCTCTTTTGCTCGAATGTAAGTTCGCTCAGGTTGCTGTACGCACTTTCATTGCTGGCCACTTTTTTGATCCGGAACCTGATATAACGTACTGTAGGCATATTGGGGGGGAAGTTCACAATATAAGGGCCTGTTCCGTTATCACTGCGGGTGACTTCCTGCAACAGTTTCCAGCCTTTCGCAATGGCCTGGTCCTTCCAGCCCGGATCATTCCCGGGTAAGGTGGTGTAAGCAGCTTCGGTAAGATTATCGATACCCCAGATCTCGTATTCTGTAGGATTGTGGCAGCAGTCGCGGCCCGTTACCTCTACATTCTGCAGACGGCGGTAAGAACGGCCCATATCAAAGGTGAAATGGTGTGGCAATGGTTTGTCGCCCGCTGAATGCCAGAGATTATTCCACCCCTGTGGTGTTGTGGTTCCATCCCATAATTTAGTCAGGTTGGTAGGAGGCTCATAAGGGCCCACGTCATTGGGCAGGCTCAATGCTTTGAAAAGACTCTTGTCGAGCCTGGCAATTACAAATTCAATTTTAGGGAATGTATCAACCAGGTTCACGGTGAAAGTATCAAGCGCATTCACGGGTGTGTATTCGCTCTCATACGCTATTTTGGTACCGTATTTATAGTCGGTAAGTGTGAGAGTGTTCTGGGATTTCGGTAAGCTTACCTGTTTGGTTTCATTTGCCGTATTTATATAACGGATATTAGTAACCGCGTTGGTAGAGTCTGGCGTCAGGAAGTACAGTGTGATCTCTGATCCATCATCATTCAGCATTTCAAAAGGGAATGTGCGGTCGATCGCCCTGTTCATCAGGCTGTTCCTGTATGCGTTTCCAAAAACCCGGGCATTGGATATTTCCACGGGAATGGAGCGGCGGCCTTTTGCATCTTCGGAATAAACGAAGAAGGTATAGGTATATTCATCGAGGTTATTGATCACGGTGAATATGGTATCTGCCGGGCTGTGCGTGGTAGCGGGCACTTCCAGGGAATCGCGGTAATTGTTCCAGAAGATCCTGTATTTGATGATAGATGGATCGGGACTGGGAGACCAGCCGATACCGAGGCGGTGATCACCTGACCTTACAAAGACTTTGGTGATGATGCCCGGGTACTTGATCTCTTTTCCGTCCAGGAAATCTTTATAACCATCGATCTTCTGTGAGCAGGCCCACAGGCCCAGGCAAACCAGGCCTGAGATCCAGAGAATGTATGAATATTTTCTTGGCATATAGCAGCATTTATGGTTTACCTGGGATCACCCCAGAATGAGAGTTCGGCAATATTAAAGAAGTTGTTGGTGAGTGACGCATTCTCCAGGCACTGGAAACGGATATACCTCACCTTCGGCAGTTCAAGATCGAAATTGAAGCTGAAGCCCGCATTCCAGAAATCGAGATCTGTGTTGGTATATTGCGGGTTAGGCAATCCCGATGGCTTTGCAGGGAGCGTCCAGGTACCGAGGTTGATCCATCCGTTGGAAGACGTTTGACCTACTCCCGGAGAGCCCGGGCCATGCGGCAATGTTTCATCAACTGGATTGGATTCCCTGCCCCAGATTGTCCAGCTTTGCGGTGCACCCGCTTGCCAGAGCCAGTTTCCACTGCCGTCGATGCCACGGTTCCAGATGGTGTAGCGGCTGAGTTTGGCGGCACGGCCCATATCAAAAGTGATCACTGCAGGCCATACAAGCGGCGAAATCGGCTGCGTGGTATGATAACCGGGAGATCCTGTATTTCCATTCCAGATATTTTCGATCTCCCATCCGAAACCCGTTGGCACATCCGTGCCCAGGATATACCTGCTGAACCTGGATTTGTCCATCAGCGTTTCATAGATGGGTTTCACTGTAGTGAAGAATGTATCGGAAATATTCTGCCAGCGGTCAGTAATGTAAAAGCCGAATTCCGTATCCACCGTATCATATCCCCTTAGGCTATACGAAATCTGCTCCATGCTGGTATAGTTCTGGTTTACGATCTCGAACTGTTTAGTAACACTGTTCTTTGCAATGGCAATCACACCGATATCTGAAGCCGAAGGGTTCTGCAGGGCGATATTGATACCACCGAAATCAGCCTTGGTAAAGATGGTAGGGCGGGCCTCCAGATAAGGAGGAGTTTGCGGTGTAACCTTCACATCAACAGGATCAGACATAACGTTTGCCCTGCTCACGGTGTGGAGCGTAACAGTGTATTCCTGTGATTTCGCAAAACCATTCACATGGATGGTATCGGAATAATAAGAGCTCTTGGATTGCCGGGTGATCCTGTCGTTGATTTTGTAAGTAGCCTGTACATACAGGATATTATCCGATTGAGGAAGATCATAGGTGATCACGGCAGAACCGGGGCCGGAGGTTACCTGAATATTCTTCACCACATCGGGCTTGGTGGTATCACCGGATACGATGTCATTGTAGTCCTCAACTTTGGAACAGGAGTACAGCACTACTGCCACAACAGCCGGCAGTAAAAGCGCTAAGTATTTTTTATATGGAAGTTTCATACTCATATTTTAAGCAATTCGGGAAGGGTTTACCAATAAGGAGTTTGAACGAGGTTAGGATTGGTGAGGAGATCATATTCCTGGATAGGGAACAGATAATCGCGCAACCCAAATGAAGGCTGGTATACATTACTGAGCTGGTAATAACCACCAACGGTGCGGTTGAATACAGCCCAACCCTGGAAAGGCCTGCTGAGTACCTCCTGCAATTCTTTCCAGCGGCGGAGATCCCATCCTGCCTGTCCTTCGAAGGCCAGTTCTATCCTTCTCTCCTGGTGGATGATACTGCGCAAACCTTCTTTGGAAGCTGGTTTTGAAGAAAGGCGTGAGTGCTGTGCCCAGGAAGTGACAACTCCCTGCAGACCGGCCCTTGCCCTCACTTTGTCTAGATACAGGATAGCTTCCGAGTTATTCCCTGCTTCATTCAGGCACTCGGCATACAGAAGCCAGAGACCGCTCAGGCGGATGAATGTCCAGGGATAGGTCTGCCATACGGTATTCTGACCGGGGATAGACATATAATGAACCAGTTTCTTGGCCCAGTAGCCGGTAGCATTATAACGGGTACGGTCAGGTGGAGAAGCAAATCCGTTCACTGCATTGACATAGTTGAGATCATTATCGTCGGTTTTTCCGGAACCAAACCAGGTAGCACCATCAAATGCAACACTGGAGTAGTAACGTGGCTCACGGTTGAAATTACCTTTTGCTGTGGTATACCCCTGCCTGATATAATAGCGGTGGGCTGCATCACCTGTGCCTAACTGGTAGCGGTTGGAATAATCGAAGTCGAGGTCTTCATTGATAGGCACTCCGTTTTTGGAGTAGAAGATTTCACTCTCTGCAATGGGCACCGAGAAATTGGAGTACACGGCAAATACATTGTTGGCTGCATCCGAAGTTACGCGGGGCATGGCCATGTATTGCCATCCGAAATGCGGGTTGAGTGTCCATACCTGCTCAGCATTCCATCCATCTACAAAAGCACCCTGCAACGTAAGCAGCTGCCTGGTTTCATTACCGGCCCTCACGATATTACCCTGCAGGCGCAGTTCATACAGTTTGGCGCCTGCCAGTTCAGCAGCTTCGATAGCTTCTTTACAAGCCTGTGCCGCACGCTCCCATTTAGTGGCATCATATGATTGAGGAAAAAGACTTTCGCCATCCTTACCTTTGAAACCTGCATAATCAGGGTTACCATTGAACAGCGGGCTGGCCTGCGTTGCAAGCACTTCAGCCTTCACTGCCTTTGCAATAGCGCTGGTGATCCTGCCTGCTTCTGTTGCCGCATTCTGAATGGCAGGTGGCAGATCAACGATCGCTTCATTGAGCATCTTTACTACATAGTTGAAACAGGAATCGAGTGATTGTTGCTTCTGACGTACTTCATCCGGCGTTGCGTTCACGGGAATAGCCCTGTCTGCAATGGGAATAGGGCCATACATCCTGATCAGCCAGTAATGATAATAAGCTTTGAGGAATTTTGCCTCAGCCGTCCAGCGGGCTCTGTCGAAAGGTTGTACATCCAGTGGAACATGCACATTTTCAAGAAAGGTATTGCACATGCGGATGCTTTCGAAGAGTTTGAGTCCCATATTATATCCCTGCCAGTAATTGTGGATAGGATTGAGACTGTTCTGCAGACCGCGCATGAGGTCAAAGCCTGCATCGCCGCCACCACCGCCAAGCGTGGTCTGGTCCTGCATATTGATCGGGAACAGGATCTCACCGGAGGCGGTGAAGCCTGAGTTCCTGCGCACATCGGCCAAAGCCTGAAGGTTGGCATAACAACCGAAGAGGTATGCCTGCGTTTCATTGGCATTGGTGAAAGAACTATTGAGGGTGGCCACATTGTCCGGAACCACATCCAGGTATTTGCCGCAACCCTGGAAAACTCCGAAGGAACAGCCAGCCAGTAATATTTTGATGAAGATTTTCATATCCGCGTATTTGAATCGTTCGGGTAATTTCGTTTACTGATCAGGGTTACAGGTCCAGTTTAAGGCCTACATTATATACTTTCTGCACTGGGTAAGCAAAACCATTACCCGCCAGTTCAGGATCCCATAATTTGAAACTGCTGAAAGTAAGCAGGTTCAATCCGCTGAAGTAGATACGTACACTATTCAGGAAAATGGAATTCGTCCATCTCTTGGGAAAAGTATATCCTGCTTCCACTGATTTCAGACGCACAAAGGAACCGTTGCGCAGCCACCAGGTGCTGGGCTGTGTATTATTGGCAACTTCGTATGTGGCAAGCCGTGGCCAGAGTGCATACAGGTTCTGGTTCTCTTCGCTCCAGTGATCCTTTGCATAGGCATCCAGGATCTGCGCATTGTTGGCAAATGGAGCGGTACCGAAGATATTATCGTCGAAATTGGTAGTAGCCGTAGGATTGATGAAGAAGGAAGACCTGGCCGATCCCTGGAAGAAGGCGCTGAGATCAAAACTCTTATACCCTACAGAGAAACCGAAACCATAGATGATCTGAGGCGTGGATGGCAGACCGATCGGCACCTGATCGTCCTGGTTGACCACTCCATCTCCATTGATATCACGGTACTTGATATCACCGCCTTGAGGACGGGCGTTACCAAACAATTGTACAGGAGAGTTCTGCGCTTCCTTATCATCAACAAACAGCCGCTCTGCAATATATCCGAATGGCTGATTGATCATTTGTCCTGCATAGAATCTCCATGGATATTTATACTCGGGTTCTTCCCAGCGGTCCACCCTGTTTTGAGTGGCAGTGAAGTTACCCAGTACAGACACCCAGAGATCTTTGGAGATATCCTGACGGTAGTTCACGCTCAGATCGAGACCTTTTGAAGAAGCCCTTCCCAGGTTAGCCCGGAGGTTACCATCTGCCGTTCCTTCGATACCAACAGAAACAGGAATGTAACCACGACGGATAAGGATATCATACCTGTCTTCGTGATATACTTCCGCAATGATATTCAGTTTGTCGAAGAATGAAACTTCGAGTGCGAGATTGCTCTTACGACCGGTTTCCCAGGTCACATCAGGATTGGGATAGGCGTAGATAGCGGTACCCGCCATGCTTACACCGTTGTTGGTACCGAAGTAAGCGCGAGGGCCACCATTGGGCGCCACATTACTCAGGTAGAAGAAACGCTGTGTTCTCGGATCACCCACATTATCATTACCCACCAGACCAAAACTACCACGCAGTTTCACCCTGTTTACCACACGGGCAATATCCCCCTTCCAGAATTTCTCATTGCTGATCAGCCAGCCTGCGCCGATAGTAGGGAAGAAACCGAAGCGGTGATCCGGTGCAAATTTCTCGGAACCGTTATAACCGAAGTTGAATTCAGCAAAGTAGCGGTTGTCAAATGAATAACTCGCCCTGCCTGACAAACCGAGGTTACGGTTGGGCAATGATGCCTGCAGGTTGCCTGCATTTCCATTCAATGTCTGCTGACGTGATCCAACGATAGAACCACCAAGAGTATGATCTCCGAATGTGCGGCTATAATCCACGCGACCGAGCATATAGATATAGGTGTTCAGCCATTTGGGACCTTCATTGTAACTGAGGTATTCACGGGCCGCTCCAGGCTGGTTGTTGAGCCATGTGAGTTTGTATTCACCCGTTTTCTCATCAAAGCTGGTAGCATCGTAATAGAATGGCTGATAGTTACGGCTCACATCGAAGTAAGCATAACGATTGGTGCTGAACATACCGAAGAAGGTAAGTCCGGGCGTAATGAACTTCAGGTTCTGGCTCAGTTCAAACTGGGCAGACATCCTTGATTCAGAGAAAGTTTTGTACCCGAACATCAGTGACGCGTAAGGGTTCGACTGAAGGTTACCGTTACGAAGCCTGTTGCCGAAGAGAATATGTTTTGTATTCCTGTTGGCGCTGTCAGGCTGCCAGAAAGCAGGGAATCCAACCGGTGTGGAGTGAAGCACCTGTGAGTACAGGTCAGTGGCAAAGCCGCCACCCTGGTTACTGATAGGGCCCATGTATTCGTTGAAGTTGCCCCAGAGGCGAACACCTACTTCCGTTGTTGAAGAAAGTTTGAGACTGGTGTTTGCCCTTAGCTGGTAGTTCTCGAATTTCATGCCCGAGTTGAAATTATTCACGGAGTTCATTCTGAGAATACCATTGTCCCTGGAATAAGAACCGGCAACATAATATTTTGCGTCCTTGTTACCACCGCTCACACTGAAGTTGGCGCGGTAAGTCTGGGTCTGGTCTTTAAAGAGTTCTTTCATCCAGTCCACAGCGGGGTAAAGTAACGGATAAATGCCGCCTTCACCATCCAGCGTTTTCTGTGTACCGATGATCTGATTCTGTGAGAATTCAGGAGCCCGGAATGGAGGTCTTGTAACCAGCGCTTCGTTGTACAGCTTCATATAGGTTACAGGATCTGCCAGCTTCAGGCTTTTGGTATTGGAAGAGATAGCAGATTCTGCGCGCAGTTCTACCCTCGCCTTGCCTGCCTTACCTTCTTTGGTTGTTACCAGGATAACGCCGTTAGCCCCACGTGCACCGTAGAGTGCGGCAGCGCTCGCATCTTTCAGGATAGAAAAACTGGCGATATCATCCACCTGCAACCTGGCGAGGTCGTTGGCCGACAATTCAATATTATCTACCAGGATCAGCGGGCTTGCGCTGTAACCCAGTGTGGTTACACCACGAATGAAGAACGATGAATTATCCAGACCTGGCTGGCCTCCGCGCTGAAAACCGATCACACCGGCAATCTTACCTGCCATGGCATTGGTAAGGTTACTGGCAGGGATCTTCAGCTCCCCCGGCTGAATGGAGGTCACCGATCCAACCACAGCCTCTTTTCTTTCACGACGGCCATAAGCTGTTACCACCACAGCGCCGAAAGTATCAACGATGGTGGCAAGATAAACAGTAGCGGGCCTCCCCTTCTGTACTACCACCTCTTTGGATTTGTATCCCACAAAGGAAAATTCCAGCAGCGCCTGGTTGGCCGAGATATCCAGATGGAACTCGCCGGACTTATCTGTACTGGTCCCCTGTTTGGTACCCTTGATCACCACAGAAACACCATTGATGGGCAGCCTTGTAGTGCTGTCCATCACATACCCTGAAAGAGGGCCCGTCTGTGCTGATGCGTGATTTGAAATGTAAAAGAAAGAGAAGAAAAGAAGCACTGGTGCCAGTAAGCGGGAGGGCGAATGCTTCCGGATGCTTATGCAAGCGAATCTGATATTCATATTTAAGCAATTGTAGTTTTGATATGCATGGCCTTTTCCATGCTAGTATATCATAATAAATGGTATAGGGTCCATCTGTACTATACTATACTATTCCACTAAATTATCATAAATTTCCGAACCACCAAAAAAATGTGCGGCTTCATGCAAATGGCCCTGCCTGCTACCGCAAACAGGGCCATTCGTTGGGTGTGCCCAGTCGCTATTTAATCTGTAATATCACTGCATCGGCAGCAGGTACAGTTATGCTCCGTTCTGCGGATAAAGTACGTGTTTCCCCGGAAAAAAGTTCTTTCACGGTAAGACCTTTACCCTTTTTAGCGGGCAGAATGTATTCAGGGATGCTGATCTGCCGCGCCGTATTTCCATAATTGAAGAAGGCTACATGCAATACATTTCCATCCCTGCGATACAGTTGCTCCACTCCTTTGTTTCCGGTATTGCCGATAAGCGGGCGGAAGCCCTTGCCTTTGGCGGTGAGCGCCAGCAGTTCTTTGTTCTGCAGCAGTTTCTTTGCAGTGGCGGTCCATTTCCCGGTACTTGAATAATCATCTCCTGTGATCACAGAACCTGTTACCAGTGCAGAAGCCAGCCTGGCCCTGTTCACGCCATCCTGCTCTTCCACAAATACCACATGGTCCGCATCCGCAAAATCATAGAGATAAGATTGCCACCAGCCATAGCCACTGCTGTTCATGGTATACTCCGTATGTTCCAGCGTGCTCCAGGCATCGCAGGCAATGCGGCGCATATGCACGTAACGGGCCGTTGCCAGGTTGGGAGAAATGGCAGCATACACCAGCATCTTATTATCCAGCACACTGTCAAGGAAATGCATCCCAATTTTGAATGCCTGCATACCGGTAGTCACTTTGGGATCATAGAATCTGTCCGACTCCTGACAGCCATGTCCCAGAAAATCGATCTTGATCATTTCAAAACCGAGGTCCTTCATTTTATTGATAGTATGCACAATACGTTTCTGCGTGGCAGGATGCGTGGGGTCCATCGCGCGGCCTCCGTCGATATCCAGCATGCGGCCATGCTGGGTGGTCCAGGTTTCTTTGTAAGAATATCCCGTGCTGCCTTCTACTCCACGATCAGATTTACCCCAGTCGGCAAAGGGCGTCCAGTATATACCGGGCTTGAGCCCTTTAGCGTTACAATGCGCCACAAACTCTTTCAGCTTGCTCACATCTCCATCGATGCCATATGTAGTGAAATTGTCCCAGAACGCATCCAGATCGATGAACAGGGTACGGTCCGCATTCCTGAACCCTTTGAGACTGTCAGCAAAGAAGTCCACCACTTTCATGGCCTGCTCGAATTTTATTTTCTCTTTCAATACCCCCCAGCTGTTCCAGCCCATGGGTGTTGCCTTTTTCCAGTCCGCAATGGAGCGCGCATGAAGTTTCCTGTTCTGCTTCGCGAAGTTCTCCAGGCCATCGCGCCAGTCCCCACCAATGGTGACAAGGATCCTGGGCGATTCCACCAATCCGTTAACCGGCAGCACTTTACCATGAGGGATCACATCATGGGTAATGGTGCTATCGGTGAAGCCTGACCGGATTTCCAGCTTAGCCGATTTTCCATCAGCGCTTCCTTTCAGCAGGAAACCTGTCTTCCAGTCGTCCTGCTCCAGCGACCCGATCACCACGCCCTGGTTATCTTCCACATTGTAGATGGCCCCCAGTTCACTTCCATTGAAACTGGCATTGGCCAACGGCATGGCATTGTACCTTGCCCACATATCATTATCGAAAGGAATGAAGAGCGCGCGGTTATCTCCCGCTTTGTTCCACTGAAAATTTTCTGTTGTGAATGGAGACATATAACGCATAGCCCCTGAATTACGCACCAGTAACTGCGTCATGAATTCTTCTTTCCCGGGAAATACATAAATGAGTTGTTTCAGGGAAGGATCGTTCGCAAAACTGAACGCATATAATTTTGTTTTACCCAGGTTGGTTTTCATATCACCGATGGTGTACGTGGCTTTGCCCAACTGACGGCTGTCTGCATCCTTGTCTGCGCCATAACGGAATGAAGCATCCTGCACCAGCAGTTTGCCATTCCTGATAATATCGTACACACCCTTTTCGAGTTTATAAACGATCCTGCTGTTTGCGCCTACCGGAATCGTCAGTTCCCGCTGCGCCTTCAGTGCGGCGGGAAATGAAATACAGCAAATTGCCAGTGCTATCAGACCCTTGTTTGCCATAATGAGTTTAGTTCAGATGTTTGGTTGAAAAATATTGTATCAGCCTGCAATACCAAGTGGTGAAAAAAGGATGAACATTCCCACCATCATTGCAAGCAGTATCACATAATACAGGTACCTGTTCTTCCAGGGAGCAATATCCACCGCTGCCTGCCTCGGCAGGTGGAAAGGCTGTGCCAGCGGCCTGATGCGGCCTATAAGCAGCATGATGCCTGTGGTAACCAGGAACAGGATGGCCAGCACGTGCAGGTAATGCATTTTAAGATCGAAGAGAAACTGCGTGGCGGTATACACCACAACAAAAAAGAGGATCCCCACCTTCGCTGCAATGGCCGGAACTTTTTTGGTGAGGAGTCCAACCACCATGATGGTGAACACAGGCACACTGAAAAAGCTCGATACCTTCTGCAGGTAATTATAGAACCCTCCTTCAAAATACATGATATAGGGAGAGAAGAGGATGGCCAGCACCGTAACACTCAGCTGCAGCATCTTCCCGCTGCGCAGGAGCTTCCGTTCATCAGCCTTCTCTCCTTTTCTTTCCATGAATGGCTTGAAAAGGTTCATGGTGAAAAGCGTTCCCGTACTGTTGAGGCCGGCATTGAACGTACTCAACGCCCCACCAAAGACCACAGCCGCCACCAGGCCGATGAATACCGGGGGCAGGATATCGCTCACCAACCTCGGGAATGCCGTGGCCGTATTATCCAGACCTGGATAGAGATGAACGGCAATAAGCCCGGGTACATTCAGCAGCAGTGGCGCAAACAATTTACCCACCACCGCCAGTGAAATTCCTTTCTGGCTTTCGGCCAGGTTCTTTGAGGCCAGGGCTTCCTGCACAATATATTGTTCCATGCCCCAGTAATAGATATTCACCAGCAGCATGCCGGTGAAGATAGTGCCGAAGGGCAGCACATCCCTGGGACCGCCGATTGAATTCAGGTGATCTTTATGTGCCAGCGTCAGTGTTTTTACACCCTGCCAGAGATCACCATTGCCCAGGTATTTGAAACCGAAATACACGATCATACTTCCGCCGATCAGCATTCCGATACCCTGCACCACATCCGTGATGGTTATGGCGCGCAGCCCACCCAGTACATTGTACAGGGCACCCACCACTCCCACTACCAGCACCAGTAATTGTATGGCCGAAAAATAACTGATGCCCAGCCACTGGTCGATATGAAAGATGCCGTTGATAGCTACTGCCGATCCGTACAATACAGATGGAATGAGGTTTACAAAGTATCCGAGCAGGAAGATGATGCTCACGATGCGCTGCGTTTGCGCATCAAATCTTTTGGCGAGAAAATCAGGAGTGGTCACAGCACCGATCTTCAGGTACATCGGCATCATGAACTCGGACACAACCAGCATGGCCAGCACAGAGCTCATGCCCCATGCCATTACAGACATATTGGTGGTGTAAACAAATTCATTTTCCCCGATGAACTGGTTGGCGCTCATATTGGTGAGGAACATGGAGCTGCCGATCATCCAGAAGCCCAGGCTGCGATTGCCCAGGTAAAAACCAACAGGTGTCTGCTGCTGTTTTTTACGCCTGGTCACATAGATGGAAACCAAAGCAGCGGCAACCGTTACAAAGAGGAAGCTGAATAGTATGGTCAGGTTCATAATAAAGCAATCATAAGGATCCCCTTCTCAGGAGAAGTGTGGGAATCACCAGCTGCACTTTCTCACGCGTCAGTACAAACTCAGCTGCTTTTTCCGCCATTACCGCAAAGTCTGTTGAATATGTTGTGATGCCATCGAAGATGATCTCCTTCACCACTTCATCATTATGACTGAGGATACCAACATCCTTACCCAGCCTGAAACCTTTTGCCTTGGCATCTTTCAGCATCTGCCAGAGCTCAGCGTTGTTGATGGTGAAGTACACATATCCTTTCTCGATGGAACCGGCAATATATTCGGTGCGTATCACGCTGTTGATCTTGAAGTCTTTCACGAACTTTTTATAGGCATTGATGATCTCCACCGGCGTGTCGGAAGCCGGGCGGTAGTAATGGATCATCCCCTGGAATTTCCTGATGGCCGGGGCCAGTTTGGAGAAAGCGGCATAAGATGATTTCTCGAACTCCTGCACCACGTATGAGAAATCCCCGGGCATGGGCTGGTGCCTGTCGATCATGATGAATTTGTTCAGGGGCAGCGTATTCAGAATGCCTGCCGTACGTTTATGCGGAATGGGCGCTACCACATACATGCCGTATTTGCCACGCACGCTGGCCACGATACTTTCCAGTACATCGATATTATTGTGATGGAAAAAGATATCGATATGTGCAGTTGCGCCCAGACTGTCCCGGAAGGTTTTATAGAACACTTCCTGGAAACTGTCGAATGCAAAAATGATCAGTGCAATGCGGAGACTGCTCTCTGTATTCTCCGTGGCAACATAAAAACCGATGCGGTTCTTGGATTCAACAATGCCACGGCTCACCAGTTCTTTGTAGCCTTTGGCGATGGTTTCACGGGCGAAACCCAGTTCACGGATGAGGCTGTTGACGGAGGGCAGCATATCCCCTCGCTGTATCAGTTTATCGTTGATGGCATTGATGATACCACGTACCAGTTGTTCGTGTTTAGACAGGCCCTGGATATTCTCTAACTCCCGTACCTGCTCATAAATATTCTGCATAGCAAACAATTAAAATCCCAGTTTTGCAAACTGTCCTATTCTATTCTACCCTGTAAATGTATTTAACTTTCTCCGATTTCAGTGCGATCCCGATATAAAAAGGTCCGGTTTACCTTGTAAACCGGACCTTTTTACATTATACATAATCTGTAACTCTAATAATCCTCCGGCCCTCTTCTCGCGCCAGCGCCACCTTTCATTCCTCCCTGCTCTATCTCTTTATTGATCTCATTGATATCAACAGGTCTTTCCGTGTCATCCCCCATCAGGTACTTCGTGAAATAATCAGCCATCCTCCAGAAGAAATATTCTGTCATATCACCAAAGCCATGTCGCTGACCGGGCAGCAATAACAGGTCGAAGCGCTTGTTGGCTTTGATCAGTGCATTTGCCACACGAATGGAACCTGCAGGATGTACGTTGTTATCGATATCGCCATGCGCCAGCATCAGGTGACCTTTCAGGTTCTTAGCCAGATCCTGGTTCTTTTCAATATTATAAACGAAGGTAGTATCCTTCTCTCCGATCACTTCCTGCACACCATGGTGTTGCTCACTCCACCAGCGGTTGTAAACAGAGTTATCGTGGTTACCTGCTGAAGATACCGCCACTTTGAAGAAATCAGGATATACCAGCATGGCAGCCGTGCTCATGAAGCCACCACCGGAATGCCCGTGAATGCCCACGCGGTTCACATCAAACCAGGGATAACGGTCCGCCAGCTGTTCTGCCGCCGCCTTCTTATCGGCCAGACCATAATCACGCAGGTTGCCATAGCCGTAATTATGATACCATTTGCTGCGTGCAGGGTGACCACCGCGGTTACCCACAGTAACAACTATGAAACCGAGATTCGCCAGCCTGTCTGTACGGTCCATACTGCGCCCAAACGCTTTGTTCACCGCTTCAGTCTGCGGGCCGGGATACACATACTCGATCACCGGATATTTTTTGGTGGAATCGAAGTCCATGGGCTTGTACAATACACCATAGATATCGGTAATGCCGTCATCGGCTTTCACCTTGAATGGTTCGGGGAACTTGAAACCAGTTGCCATCAGTGAAGAAAGGTCCGCTGTTTCGAGGTCCATTATCTTCCGGCCATCCGTTGCATAGAGCGTGGACCTGGGAACCGTGTTCACCCGGGAATAGTTGTCAACAAAATAAGTATTGGGATCATTGATATTCATGGCATGCTCAAATTCACCGGGGTTGAGCAGCTTCAATCCTGAACCATCGAAGTTCACGCGGTAGGCATGCAGATAGTAAGGATCTTCATTGGCTTCTCTTCCGTTGCCGGAGAAATACAGCACACGCTTTTTATCATCGATACCGAGAATATTCTCCGCATGCCAGGTGCCTGATGTGATCTGGTTCTTCATATTGCCATTTTCATCATACAGATAAAAATGCGCCCAGCCATCACGCTCACTCCAGTGAATAAGTTCTTTACCATTGTTCACCAGACCTACCCTGCGCATTTCAATATAAGTATTGAAGCGTTCTTCTATCACGGCTTTCACGGTACCGGTATTGATATCAACGCGACAAACATCCACTTTTTTAAGATCGCGGCCGGTGCGGGTGAACCAGAACTGATCATTGGTGCCGAGCCATCTGAGCGGGCGCCAGTCATCGTCACGGGTACTTGCACTGTCAAGATCTGCCCAGATGTTCAGGTTCTGGTCTTTGAAGAGGGCCACTTTCATTTCCTTACCGGTTTTGGCAACGGCGTCAAATAGATACAGATGATCTTCCGGTGCTTCTTTCTCACCGGCCATCTGGTACTTGTAGGTTTCCAGTGTGGGGCGTGGATCGCTGAGCGAGTTGATCACCCAGAGATCTTTCACCTTGCGGCTGTCTGTCCGGATCAGTGCAAAATGTTTGCTGTCGGGCGACCATCTTGCAAAAGCTGATTTGCGTTTGTTCTTATTGGCTTCCTTCTCCACATTATTCTCATTGCCCATCATGCCACCTGCAGCATGATAGCTGAAATACTCCACCCCATCGGTGGTGATGGCATTCTCCACGATGGTACTGTCGTCTTCCTTCTTCAGCGCTTTCTCATAATTGGCCCTGTCCATCCAGTAGAGGTTGAAGTTCTTTCCAAAAAGAATAATATTTCCATCGGGGGAGATATTGGCCCAGGAGGGTTTGCGTTTTGGCTTTTTGAGTTCAGCCAGCTCAATCAGTTCGCCGGTATTGATATTGTATTCGAAGTAAAAGACTTTCTTTTCTTTTGCGGGAGGCGCACCGGGTTTGGATTTGGCAGCGCCGGCTGCTGTATCTTTCTTTATGAGATCGGCCGTGCTTTTCACTTCAAACTGGATCCAGTTCTCATCCCTTACAAACCTCATACTGTCGATGTTCAGGTGCTGCGCATCGAAGGGGTCTTTCACGATGCGGGTGAGCCTGGCCGCCATATCAGCATTATCGAATAGTTTTTTCTTTTCTCCTTTGACCGGATCAACGATATACCAGTTCCTGCCGGAAGTGGTTTCAAAGGTATACCAGAAGCGTTCGCTTTTCTTAAGCCAGTGCGGATCCACACTGGTACTGAAGATCAGCTTGCTGAGCTTGCGGGGAGCAAAGCGGGCAGCCTGCTGGTAGTTGGCCTTTGTGACCGGCGTTTGTTGGGCAGATACTGATGCAACAAGCAGCAACAGTATCACAGAGCAGATAATTCGCATGTGTTTTGGGGCGATTTTAGTTATAGTTGGTGAAGATCGTTTATGAGACGCTTAAACAGGGAATTTCATCCACCGGTTATCCCAGAATACCGCCTTTTACGTAAACCGGCGACCGGAACGGCCATCAAAAAAAACTTTTACGGGCAGGGCATTAACCGCAATTTTATAGCAGTTATGTATATGCGAAAAATAAGCGGTAAGCCCGGAAAAAAGAAATGGTTTCCTGCTACCGCTGCCAGCTCAGGCAGTCCCGGAAAGGCTGTTTTTTTCTCTTTTCTTTACTGCCTTCCCCGGTCAGATCCGTTCATAAATTGGTAATTTTATTATAGTTTGCGGTCAGGCCCTCATTAGATAGCAACTTGTTGACTAACCAACCATACGAAGAAAGTGAACTGCTTCTGCGGATAGCCGAAGGCGATGAAAGCGCCTTCCGGCAATTGTTTGAACAATACCGTAGCCTGTTCTTTCATACCTGTTTGCAGCTCACCGGCTCCAGGGATGTGGCCGAAGAGGTGGTACAGGAAACCTTTATCAGGATCTGGGAAAAAAGGACTTTTCTTCGGGGCATCCAGTATCCCAAAGGCTATCTCTACAAAATTTTTCAGAACGTTTTATTCGGGTATTTCCGTTACATCGCCAGCCAGCGTAAGGCCCAGGGTTCCATCATTCAGTACTATGAACAGCAGGGATCTGAAGAAGGGCTCAACAACAAGCTGAGACAGGAAGCGCAGCTGGCCATGATTGAAGAATCTCTCAAACACCTTACTCCAGCGCAGCTGAAAGTGTTCAGACTGATCCGCCAGGAAGGCCTGAGCAGGAAGGAAGCTGCCGAGCAACTGGGCATTTCACCCAATACGGTCCGCAACCTGCTGGCCGAAGGGATGCGTGTGCTGAAACAGCATCATCCGGAGATCCATCCTGTGATCCTTTTCTCCGTGATTTTCATCAAATAGAAATTTCCTGAAAAATTTTTCCGTTTTTCATAGTACAACCTTTCCACTTCTCCATTTAACTATAGAATGATTATGGAAACACCGCAGGATCGCATAGTACAATTGCTGGAACGCTACTCCAAACGCACCGCTACCGAAGCGGAACTGACCGAGCTTACGGAGTGGATGGCCAACGCCGCAGATGAAGCGCCCTTCAACAGTTTTGTAGCTGAATTGCTGGAGCAGCAGGCTGCAGGACAGGCGAAGCATTCCGATCCTGACTGGACCATCATCTATGAAAAAGTTCGCGCCGGAAGACCTATGCCCGAGGAAGAGATCCGGGCAGCCACACCGGTCCGCAGTATCCGCAAACGTTGGCTGGCAGCGGCTTCCATAGCCGCGCTGCTGGGAACAGGCGCCTGGCTCTGGAGCATCAGTTCAAAAGAGGTTGCCCCTCCTGCACAGACCGCCGGCATTACCAGGATCGGACCCGGACAGGAAGGTGCTATCCTTACCCTGGCAGACGGGTCCACCATCCTGCTCGACAGTTTAGGCAATGGCTTTGTAGTGAATCAGAGCGGCGTGGAAGTGAACCTGCAGAACGGCGAGCTCAACTACGGAAAGGGGCGTCATTCCGATGCGCTCTCCTACAACTCCATGAGCACGCCCAAAGGCCGCCAGTTCAGACTACAATTGCCGGACGGCACCAGGGTATGGCTCAATGCCGCCAGCTCCATCCGGTATCCTGTTAGTTTTACCGGCGATACACGCCGCGTGGACGTCACCGGTGAAGCCTATTTTGAAGTAGTCACAGACCGAAACAAACCTTTCCTCGTAAACATAAACAACAAAGCCGAAGTGGAAGTGCTGGGCACCAGTTTCAATGTAAATGCCTACACAGACGAACCACAGCTCAGTACCACCCTGCTCAACGGACGCATCCGCGTATCTAAGGCAAATGCTTCAGAACCTGCATCAGGCAAAATGCTGCTGCAACCCGGGCAACAGACGCAATTAAAGGACGGTCAGCTTGAACTGATCACCACGCCGGACATCAGCAAAGTGATGGCCTGGAAAAACGGGCTCTTCAATTTTGAAGGAATGGGCCTCAAAGAAATGATGCGTCAGCTGGAAAGATGGTACGATATAGAAGTGGAGTACGAAGGCAATGTGCCCGATGTGCACTTCTTCGGCAAAATGAGCAGAAAGCTCGACCTCTCAACAGTACTTGCTGCCCTGAAAGGTTTTGGTCTCCACTTCCGCATGGAAGACAGGAAGCTGGTGATCATTCCCTGACAACAGATATATCAACGAAGCTATAGCCGTGAAAATTCAATGATCGCGGTCGGTCAACAAAAAACCGGAAGTGTCTGAAGCACTCCCGGCCGTATTTGTCTGGCTGATCAAATGTAGACTGATACACTTTTCTAAACCAAACATTGCAATTTATGCAAAAAACTGCTTATTGTAGCCGGAGCGATCTGGCTGCAGCCGGCTCCCCTGCGCACGCTCAGTCAAACCCCTGCTCCCTCAAGGCTGAAAATGCTCAACGGAAAAACCGCTCTGCAGCTTTCCGGTTACCGGGCCAAATGCTGCGAATTATGAGAATGACCTCCTTTCTGATGTTGATTTCACTCATGCATGTTGCTGCTGCATCAACATCCCAGACCGTATCGGTGAGCGGAAAGAATCTCACCGTCAGAGAGATCTTCAATGTCATCGAAAAACAAACAGGCTTCCTCGTTTGGGGGAAATCAGAGTTCCTCGACAGTGCCAAAAAGGTAACCATCTCTGCACAGAACATGCAGCTGACGGCCTTCCTTGACAAAGTGGTGGCAGACCAGCCTTTCACTTACAAGATCGCGGGCAACACCATCATCCTTTCTGAAAAGATCTTCAACAGGACTTTCACTCCGCCGATCGTGCTCTTCCAGACAGACCAGAACAGCACCAGGATCACAGGCTTCCTGGTGAATTCAGAAAACCAGGAAAAGATAGGCGCAGCTACTATCGCCATCAAGGGTACCAGGCGCGCCATGCAGTCTGACCCCATGGGAAGCTTCGTGATGAACGATGTTCCCCTCGATGCCACCCTGGTGATCACAACTGTTGGGTACCAGACCATGGAAATAGCTGTACAGGCGCTCATCCGCCAGCAGCCTGAATCCACCGTGCTCATCAAAGGAGGTACCGTGAGAAAAATACCGAACGGTTTCTTTGTTTTCGCCCTGCATCCTGCCCGCGCTGTACTCACCGAAGTGGTGATCAACAACGGTATGTTCACGCGTAACAAAGAAAGTTTCTCCGGGGCTGCCACCGTCTTCACCGGAGCTGAGCTTCGTGCTGTAGGCACCAAAAATGCCCTGCAGAGCCTGAAAACACTGGATCCCTCTTTCATCATAGTGGAGAACAATCTCGCAGGTTCCAATCCAAACAGGATGCCAACCATCGAGATCCGTGGCAGGACCACGCTTACCAATGCCAACCTGAACGATCAGTTCAGCGCTGATCCCAACCAGCCATTGTTCATCCTGGATGGATTTGAAACAACCCTTCAGACCATCTACGATCTGGATATGAACCGCATTGCGAAGATCACCATCCTGAAAGATGCGGCATCCACCGCACTCTATGGCTCCAAAGCAGCCAATGGAGTGGTGGTGGTGGAAACCAAAAGACCCGTGCCTGGTAAGATGCAGGTATCTTATTCTGGCGATTTCAGTGCAGATCTTCCTGACCTCAGCAGCTACAACCTGATGAACGCCGCGGAGAAACTGCAATGGGAACAACTCACCAGTAATTACTCCAGCGCCGATAACAACGCATGGCGTATCGAAGAACGATATGCCGCACGCCGTGCCGATGTTGAACGCGGTGTAAATACCTACTGGCTGCATGAGCCCGTTCAGACAGGTCTTGGTCAAAGGCATTCCATTCAACTGAACGGAGGCAATAGCGACCTGGTGTTCAATGCCGGTGCCACTTACACTAAAAAAGAAGGCGCCATGAAAGGCTCCTCCAGGGAAAACTGGGGAACTAACCTGGTGATGTCTTACAGGAAAGGCAGACTGAATATCACCGAGAACCTGATGCTACAGGGCTCCAAAGGGATTGAATCACCTTATGGCAGTTTCTCTGCTTTTGCTGCTGCCAATCCTTACTACCGCAAAACTGATGCGAATGGTTTCATCAACAGGCAGCTGGACCCCATCTATGATACTTCAGAGATCAATCCGCTGTATAACGCTTCTCTGTACAGTATCAACCAGAGCAGGAACTTCAGCTTCACCAATAACCTGAGAGGGATCTTCACCATCAGCAATGCATTGCAACTGGAAGGCGGCCTTGCTGCAGGTTCCGGCAATTCAGACGTGATCCTGTTTGTTCCTCCGGACAATACTGCTTTCAACGGAATGGAAGAAAACAAAAAAGGAAGCTATACCAGCTCCACCATGAGAAGCAAAACCATGAATGCCTATCTCTCACTGGCATATGGCCAGGTGATCGGCAAAGGAAGGTTGAGCGCCAACCTGCGTGGAAATATCGAGAGCACAACCACTGAAATGGTGGGCTTCAATGCAGTAGGTTTCCCATACGGAACAAACGGCAATCCTTCTTACGCCTATGGCTATGCGCAGTCGTCAAGACCTTCTGCCAGTAATATCACCAGTCGCGGTACAGGCTTCACCTCCAGCGTGAACTATATGTACGACAACCGTTATGGCATTGACCTGGTGTACACCCTCAGCGGCGCCAGCGCATTCGGAAGCAACAAAAGGTACAAGCCCTTCTACTCTGCAGGCGCATCCTGGAATATCAACCGCGAGGGTTTCCTTCGTGATTATACCTGGATCAACAGCCTGCGCCTGAGAGGAAATATCGGATACTCCGGTAACCAGAACCTCGGCAATTTCACCTCTGTATCCACTTATTCGTACCAGTCCACCACCAGCAACTATTTCGGTCAGGGCCTCGCACTGCAATCACTCGGCAGTCCCAACCTGGAATGGTCTAAAACACTGAACGGAAGTTACGGACTGGAATTCTCTTTGCTCAACAACCGCATCGGCGGCAGCATCGAGTACTTCACCAAGCTTACAGACCCATTGTCTGTTCCTGCCGAAGGAACTTTACCTTCCTCTGTTTCGGTGAACAACAGTTATGTGATCAACGTGGGTACGCTCACCACTTCAGGGTGGAACCTGAACCTGCGTTACTCTCCTGTTTACAATATGGAGAAAAGGATCATCTGGACCATCTCTTTAACTGCTGCACAGAACAAGAGCAGGTATGATGGGTTTTCCAACAGGCTTTCCGCCCTCAATAAAGAAGAGCAGGAAAGCAATGGCCTGAGCAGGTATTATGATGGCTACAGCCCCGATGATATATGGGCCGTTGAATCGCTGGGCATCGATCCTGCTACCGGCAGGGAGATCTTCCAGAAGGTGGATGGCACCATCAGTTACGTTTACAACCCTGCGGATATTGTTCGTGTTGGCAACCTCCGCCCTAAAGTGGAAGGAGTGATCACCAATACATTTGCGTACAAGGATTTCACCCTCGGCATCAGTGCCCGTTACAGGGTCGGCGGTTATGTTTTCAACAACGCCCTGTACAATAAGGTAGAGAATACAGGCAGCGTTATCAACAGCTTCGCGCTGGTGATGGTTCGTCCGAACCTCGACAGGCGCGCGCTGTACGACAGGTGGCAGAAACCAGGCGATGTAGCGGAATTCACTGCGGTGAATGCATTCAACTCCAGCCCGATGAGCTCACGCTATGTGCAGAAAGACAATCACCTGGTTGGAGAGTCCATCAACCTTGGCTGGAGAACAAGTGCACCATGGGTAAGAAGACTGCAACTGCAGACCATTGGCGTCAACTTCATTTTGAACGACATCTTCCGCGTGGAGAGCGTGCTCACGGAAAGAGGCCTTGAATATCCATTCGCCAGGACCGCTTCCCTGTCAATCAATCTTTCATTCTAATTCAAACATTACGTATATGAATAGCAGATGTCCCATTATACTTCTACTGAGCGGTTTGCTACTGCTGGGCAGCTGTAAAAAATACCTGGACGTACAACCGGAAACTTCCTACACGGAAACCCAGGTGTACAACAATGAGGCAGCCCTTCAGCAGGCATTCAATGGCCTTTACCTCGATCTGGCCAGCACCGAACTATATGGTTCCTACCTCAGCTCCTCCATGATAGAGTTGATGGCGCAGCGATACAAGCCCGTGACCGATCTCATGGGAGTAAGAGACCTGTCTTCACTGGTGAATTACGATTATGGCGCCCCGCGCATACAGAACCTGATGGACTCCATCTGGAGAAAAGCCTACTCAACAGTACTTGCCACCAATGTGTTCCTCGGTAAAATAGACAATTCCATTGCAGGAAAAGTAGTGTCGGAGCCCGAAGGGAAACTGCTCAAAGGAGAAGCGCTGGCCATCCGCGCCATGCTTCACTTTGATATGCTGCGCCTTTTCGGTCCGGTATATTCCAGCGGCAGCAGCAGTACAGCCATTCCTTACTACACCATTGCAGATGGTAAATTGCAGCCGCTGCTCAGCGCCAGCCAGGTAATGGAAAAAATAATGACCGATTTAACAGAAGCTTCCTCCTTGCTGGCAGCAGATCCCGTGATCACCAACGGTATTGTTTACACCTCCAATTTCTATTCTGCCGCCCGAAATCAACGCCTGAACTATTATGCGGTGAGATCACTGATGGCGCGTGCTTATTTATGGCAGGGAAAAACAACGGAAGCATACAACACAGCACTGTCAGTTATTACAGACGGAGAGAAATGGTTCCCCTGGACAACCCCGGATGCAGTGAATAACCCCACCAATCCAGACAGGGTGTTTTCCCGCGAGATCATTTTCGGAGCAAACAGCGCTTTCCTTTATAACAATTACGACAGGTACTTCAATCCCGCCCTCTGGGACGGCTCCATCCTTGTGCCCGATGGTACCAGGTTCACGGAAGTGTTTGAAGGATTGTTTCAGGATTACCGCGTAGTTCAGACCTGGCTCACCGGCAATGGCAAAGCTTACAGAACATTCTACAAATATGCACCGCTGCCACAAAATCAGAACTGGCGTTTCATTCAACCCCTGATCCGTAAATCCGAACTGTATCTCATCCTGGCAGAAACAGAAACAGATCCGGCAAAAGCACTGGGCTACCTGAATACCGAAAGACGTAACAGGGGCCTCGCCAACCTGGTGAGCGTAAGCAGTATGGCTACAGAGCTCAGAAAGGAATACCAGAAAGAGTTCTGGGGAGAAGGTCAGCTCTTCTTCTATTACAAAAGGATCAATGCCACCGGCGTTCCCAGTGCCTCCATGCCTTACCCATGGGCTACTGTGGATCCCGTATATGCAGTACCGTTACCATTGTCCGAAACCAGCACCCGGTAACAATCCCTAACTGTAAAAAAAGAAACCAATGAACAGATCACTTTATACATTCCTGGCAGGCGGCATGTTGCTGATAGTGGGAGCATCCTGCAAAAAGGAATCACTGCTCACCTACAAATCCGACAATAATATCTATTTCAATTTTATCGAAGGCACCAATCCTGCTACTAATGATCTCGGCAGGCACCAGGACACGCTGGATATCACATTTTCATTCAATGATGCGTCTGTAACAGATACCATCATCAATATCCCTGTTGCAGTAACCGGGGAAGCCAGTGCTGAGAACAGGAATTTCAACCTGATGGTTGACCCTGCTTCCACAGCCAAAGCAGGCACCAATTATGAACTGCCTTCCTCCTTTGTGGTGAGGGCAGGTCTTACCCAGGATACGGTCCGCATCAGGTTCAAGAGAACCCCTGAACTCAAAACCACTGTGCTTTCCCTCCTGCTCAACCTGGCGGATAACGACCAGTTCAAGGCCAACCTCCTTTACAGGAACCGCAGCCCGCAAAGTCAGACCACCCCTATCTATTCAACAGATACGGTCCGGATGAAGACCTTCAAGATCACTGTTGGAGATATGCTGGCTGCAGGCCCGTACTGGCCCAGCTATTACGAATATTCTTTCGGCACTTTCAGTGAAAAGAAAGTGAGGTTGATGAACCAGATTGTAGGCATGCCGCTATCCTTCTGGTCCAAACCAACCACCACTGCACAGGAAAGATCCGATGTTGCATACTACGGAAGCTTTGTTGCCAGGTACCTCAGTGATCAGGCCTACGCAGGAAACACCATTTTTGAAGCAGACGGCATCACGCCCATGAAAATGGGAAACAGGTTCCCTTAATGATGCCCATTATTCACATGCTTACAAATTTTTAACATGAAGAAATTATTGATCTGCATAATAGCCGGTACACTGGTAAGCCTCGCTTCCTGCTACAAGGATAAAGGCAACTATTCGTACCGAGACATCAATGAAGTATCATTTGCCAACATCGATACCACCGCAGGCTATGCCGTTTATATCGGGGACAGTCTGAAAATATCTCCGAAGCTCAACGAAAGTCTGCCTGGCACTGATTACACCTACGAATGGAGCTTCTTCGACAATATCAAAGGAGACAGGATCCTGTCGAAAGAAAAAGACCTCCGGATCAGGATCAACGAGATCCCGGGCACATACAAACTGCAATATCGTGTTGTAGACAAGAGTAATGGAAGGCTCTTTCATGTAAGGACCAATGTACTGGTGAGAACAGCCGTATATGAAGGCTACCTGGTACTGAACGAAGTGAATGGTAAATCCAGGCTCGACATGCTTTCTTACGATGCCACCACCGCTTCATTCAACCAGATCACCGATGTGCTGCATCTCATGGGATCCAACCTGCCTGAACAGGGAAAGCCTATCAAGGTGGTGGCCTCCCGCGTAACCAGTGCTTTTAACTGGTCCGACTCCACTTATGGCATTTACATGGTCACAGAGAGCGGCACCAATAGGGTGCATCCTGAAACCTTTGAATGGAGGCCCACTTACAATATCCGCTATGAGATTGCTGGTGATATTGCACCGGATTTCAAAGCAGGTAACCTCATTTCGGATCCGGCATTCTATTATATATGCATGTACCTGTATTCCGATTACAATATCTATTCACGTGGAGCCGGTGTGGAAATGTACAGTCTTCCGGTGAACAAACTGGAGGGACAGCCGACTTTCAGGGCAGCCCCCTATACGGTTTCCACCGCATCTCAATACCTGATGATGTATGATATCGATGCGCGCAAATTCAATATGCTGCCTTCGCTCAGCAGCTTCACAGCTGTTCCTGCTCCTGTTGCCACTAAGCCGGGTGAGCTGGATTATCCTTCCGGAAGGGACCTGGTATGGATGGATAAAACTCCCAGCAGTTATGCATATGCCATCACCAAAGATGTTGCCGGCAACAACTGTTACATCACCAAGTTCATTCCCGGTTCGCTGCCCGTTTACTCCAAACGCATCAATGGCACCGATATCCACCTGGCCACCAATTTCGCCATGGGCGCTACACCTGAGTACCTCTTCTACAGCGTTGGAGGCAAAGTGTACGAGTATGATCTCTACACGGAAACCAGCAAGCTGATGATCGATAAAGGCTCATCACCGGTGACCTACCTGGCCTTCCAGCAATTCTCTGCCAACAGGAACCCTGCTACTTACGGACAGTGGCTTCGCTGGCTCACAATAGGCTACAGCGATCCTGCCGGAACTGAAGGCACCAATGGAACCCTCGAGCAATATTCCGTTCCCGACGCTAACGAAGCACTGGTACTTCAGAAAAAATGGACCGGCTTCGGTAAAATCAAGAGCGTGAGTTACAGGGAAAGATAACAGGTATAGTCAACCGAAATTCATCACAACATCATTTTGAAGAAATGGACAACCCGATCGTAAAAATTGAAAAACTATCGCACCGGTATACCAGTTCCTGGGCTATCCGCGATATCAACCTCGAGATCAGCTCCAGGGGCATTGTAGGCTTGCTCGGCTCCAACGGCGCCGGAAAGTCAACTACCATGAATATCCTCTGCGGCTCTCTCAACCAAACAGAAGGGAACGTATTCATCAACGGCATCAACCTGCGCGAACAACCCGAACTGGCCAAACAACAGATCGGTTTCCTTCCACAGAACCCGCCGCTGTACATGGACCTCACCGTGGATGAATACCTCACCTATTGTGCAGGGCTCAGACTGATGCCGAAAGAAAAAATGAAACCCGCCATCAAAGAAGCCAAAGAACGCTGCGGTGTAGACCACTTCAGCAATCGCCTGATACGTAACCTCTCCGGAGGTTACCGCCAGCGTGTAGGCATTGCGCAGGCCATCGTGCACAAACCAGCACTGGTAGTGCTCGACGAACCCACCAACGGCCTTGATCCCAACCAGATCACCGAAGTGAGAGCCCTCATCAAAGAGATCGCCTCAGACCGCGCCGTTATCTTCTCCTCACATATTCTCACCGAAGTACAGATCCTCTGCAAGGAAATCAAGATGATCGAAAGCGGAAGGATTGTATTCTCAGACAGTATGGATGCCTTCAACAATTATGTGGAGCCGCATAGCCTGCTGATGCACCTGGAAAATCCTCCTTCAGAAACAGAGCTCGCTCAGGTTCCCGGTGTCACCAAAGTGGAGTTCCTCACAGAACGCCAGGTGCGTGTGCATTTCAGCGGCGAACGAGAGATCACGGAAAGAATGGTGGCAGCCAGCATAGAGAAAGGCTGGAGACTCCAGGAGATCAGTCTCGATAAGAGCGCGCTCGATGAAATCTTTAAACAATTATCCAATCAAACAGCTCAACTGAGTAACTAAAAAAAGAAGAAATGCAAACGATAAGAAGAGTGGCAGGAACAGAGTTACGCACCCTGTTCTACTCCCCTATTGCCTGGTTCGTCCTGGTTGTATTCCTGGTACAGTGCGGCATCGTATATTATGGTCTGCTCGATGGCATTGCCACCCAGCAGGAAATGGGAGGCGTAAGGGCCAGATTTATATCCCAGCTCATGGGACGTGTATTCGTGGGAAGAGGCGCCCTGTTCTCCAGCATCATGCAAAACCTCTACCTGTTCATTCCCCTGCTCACCATGGGACTCATCAGCCGGGAAACCAGCAGCGGTACTATCCGATTACTGTATTCCTCTCCCATTAAAGTTCGTGATATCATCCTCGGCAAATACCTCGCCATGGTGATTTACAGCCTGTTGATGGTAAGTATTGTAGCCATCTTTGTGTTCCAGGGTATGTTCCAGGTAAAAGATGTTGACAGAGGCATGCTGATGACAAGTCTCATCGGTTTCTACCTGCTGCTCTGTACCTATTCAGCCATTGGCTTATTCATGAGCTGTCTTACTACCTACCAGATCGTGGCAGCCGTATGTACTTTTGTTATGATCGGCATACTCGGTTATATAGGCAGCGTTTGGCAGGGTATTGAATTCGTAAGGGATATCACCTACTTCCTGAGTATTTCCGGACGTACAGAAAAAATGCTCCGCGGTCTGCTCACCACAAAAGATGTGATCTACTTCCTGGTGATCATCTACATTTTTGTAGGGCTCAGTATCCTCAGGATCAGGTCAGGCATGGAATCCAAACCAGCTATGGTGAAACTGGGAAGATACTTTGGCGTGATAGCCATCGGTCTCTTTATCGGATATATAAGCTCCAGACCTGCACTCATTGGTTACTACGATGCTACCAATATCCAGGCCAATACCATCCGCCCTAATGTGCAGCAGGTTATTGCCGATCTGGGCGATGCCCCGTTGGAAGTACATACCTACAGCAACCTCATTGCCGGCACAGGCATGCTTGGTGGCGCAGAATTTCACAATACGCTGTTGAGCACCTGGGAAAACTACCAGCGTTTCAAAAAAGGTCATAACATAGACATGAAGAAAACCATCACTTACTATGACAGTACCCTCGACAATCCCTGGATGATGAGTGGTTATGAAGGTAAGAGCCTGAAAGAGATTGCAGAGCACCAGGCTAAAGTAGGTGGTATGAATATGAAAAAAGTGAAGACACCTGAAGAGATGCATAAGATACTTGATCTCAGACCCGAACTGAACAGGTTTGTGATGCAGCTGAAATACAAAGACAGGACCACCTTCCTCCGCATCTTCGACGACCAGATGATGTGGCCCAGTGAAACAGAAATTGCAGCAGCCTTTAAACGCCTGCAATTAGCCAGGCTTCCTAAAGTTGCCTTCCTTACCGGTAATATGGAAAGAAGCATCTTCAAGAAATCAGACAGGGAATATATGAAATTGGCCAGCGCAAAAACTTTCAGGAATTCACTGCTGAACCAGGGATTCGATGTGGATACACTGAGCCTGGAAGACCGGGATGTACCCGCAGATATAGATATCCTGGTGATAGGAGATCCCAAACAGCCTTTCACTGAAGCTGCTTTTGCAAGACTGAAACAATATATCGAAAGAGGGGGTAATCTCTTCATCACCGCAGAACCCATGAAGGACTCGCCGTTACAGCCATTACTGAAAGAGATCGGCGTGGAAATATTGCCCGGACAGATCGTTCAGGAAGACAAAGACCGCGAACCCAACCAGGTAATGCCTGAGTTCACTGATTATGCAGCAGGCCTTTCCAAATACCTGGAAGAACTGAAGAAAGACACCAATGGGTTGAAAGTAGACATGAAAGGGGTTGCAGCCCTTCGCTATACCAACACCGGCAACTTTGATATCCATCCCCTGCTGATGAGTAAACCGAATTACACCTGGAACAGGGTGAAGGACCTTGACCCTGAGACCATGACCAACGCAGTTGGAGGGATCAGAATGATAGGCGGCAGCGGCGAATTCGGCGGACAGGAAGAAGATGCCCCGGCAGCCTCCCTTAAACCAGCCCCTGCAAAAAACACAGTAACCCCTAAACCAGGAACAGTTACTGCCGGCCCTTCAGCACCTGCAGTGCCAGGTAACAATGCAATGGCTGACAGGAAGAAGAAGATCGACTCTGTCAGAAAAGTTCAAACACAGCCTGCCGCGCAGACAGTAAAAAAAGTAGAAGTGATCCAAACGAGTTCACCCACAGCGGCCGTATCCGTTGGCAGGGGCGGAAGACGAGACTTCACCGGTGTGGTTTCATTCAACCCGCAGGATGGTGATGTGAAAGGACCGCTGCCTACTGCACTCAGCCTGAGCAGGAAAGTGAATGGAAAAGAACAACGCATCATTGTTGCCGGCGATGCAGACTTCATGAGGAATGGCTCCATGAATCAGGCAAACGCCATTTTTACAAATACGCTGTTCAACTACCTGACATACGGAGAATTCCCCATCGACACCTGGCGCAAATCCAGGGAAGACAATGCCCTTACAGTCAGCGCCAGTCATGTAAGCACCATGAAGCTCCTGTTCCTCTGGGTACTGCCCGCAGTACTCGTAGCATTTGCTACCATCCTGCTTATCCGTCGTAAAAGGAAATAAAAGAAGATCATGCTATTTACCACAGACAAACAAACGCTTGACGACCTGAATATTTTCGGGAAACATGGAAGCGACTCTCTGTTCAATATCTTCAACCGTTGCGCCACAAGAGGTGGCGCAGCGGTTCTCGAAGAGATGTTCCGCTACCCGCTTTCCGATCATGAGCCCATCAACCGCAGAAGCGCTATCATCAGTTATTTCGCCTCGCTCGATAAAGCCTACCCCTTCCCTTCCACGCATTTCGATGCGATAGAACCATACATGGCCAACCGCGACGAGCGCACCAAGCTCACGCAGGAGAACAATACCCTTACAAGAAAGATGGGCAACCTGATTGCACCGGACAATACCACGCAGATGATCATCAAAGGAGTATCCAGCCTGGTTGATCTCTTACAATCCTGCCGCGATTTCATGCAGGACCTGAACATACCTGACGATCACCCATATGCGCGAGAAAAGGGAACCATCCGCAATATCCTCTACCTGCCTGTGTTTGAAACCGCACTCGGCACCAAAGGCAAACCAGGTTTTGCACAGATAGCGGATCTCGATATCACCTTCCGTTTCCGCTATCGCGAGGAAATACAAAAGCTGCTGCAACGGCTTTATCATCTGGACCTCTACATGAGCATTGCGAAGGTGGCCAAAGAAAGGAATTTCGCCTTTGCCGATGCCCTGCCCGGTGATACACTCAGCGTAAAGCTGGAGCGCGTATTTCATCCGGGTGTCCCAAAAGCAGTGCCCAATAATATCCGCATTCAGCCGGATGGCAATGTGATCTTCCTGACCGGGGCCAATATGGCGGGTAAATCCACTTTCATGAAATCACTCAGCATTGCCATGTTCCTGGCCCATATGGGATTCCCTGTACCCGCGGCCAGCATGGAGTTCTCCGTGATGGATGGAATTTACACCACTATCAACCTGCCGGATAACCTGGGCATGGGAGCCAGCCATTTCTATGCCGAAGTATTACGGGTGAAGAAGATGGCAGCCGAACTGTCAGCAGGTAAAAAACTGTTCATCGTTTTTGACGAGCTCTTCCGCGGCACCAATGTGAAAGATGCTTATGAAGCCACCATCGCAATCACCAAAGGTTTTGCGAGAAGATATAACAGTCTTTTCGTGATCTCCACCCATATCATCGAGGCAGGTGATGTGCTCAGAAAAGACACGCCTAATGTCCGCTTCGTATACCTGCCCACGCGCATGAACGGCAATATGCCTGTATATACCTATACACTGGAGGAAGGCATTACAGACGACAGGCATGGCATGATCATCATCAACAATGAAGGCATCCTCGATATCCTCGAAGCAGGCATTCAACAAACACAACCAGCATGAGCTTCATAACTGATAAACAAACACTGGACGACCTGGGACTGTTGGGTAAATTCAAACAACATTCAGTTTTCAGCATTTTCAATAAAGTGAAAACATCCGGCGGCGAGAGACTCCTCACTGAAATGTTCCACCAGCCCCTTTCAGATGCCGGAGCCATCAATGAAAGAAGCAAACTGTTCAGGTACTTCCAGGATGCCAGGCTACGCTTCCCCTTCGATACCGCCACATTCACGGTTGTGGAGAATTACATGAGCAGTGTGATCTCCGGTAATGCGGTCACCAACCTGGCAGCCATTGCCCGGAAGAAATTTGCCGGCGCCTTCCTGCACGACGACCAGTACAGGCAACTGCAAAACAACCTGAGCGCCACCATTGCCGCCCTGGTTGAAATGCGTGAGCTGGTAAATAAACTGGATATCCCCATGACCCAGGCGGCCCGCCGCATCTTTGCAGACAAAAAACTGCAATGGATCGGAGAAACCGCTGGTACAGCCCTTTCTGTAATGAGCACATCGCGTTATGATTCACTCCTGCGTAATACCCTGCGCAAGGAAATGGAAGTATTGCTGGATACCATCTACCATCTTGACGTATACATTGCCGTTAGTTCAGTCTCCCGCGAAAGAGGCTTTCATTATGCTACGGCATTGCCAGCTTCCGCCAATCTCATAGAAAGTTCAGCGCTCCGTCACCCCGGCCTCACCAATGGCGTGGCCAATCCTGTGCATCTCAACGGAAACTCCAACCTGCTCTTCCTCACCGGCGCCAATATGGCCGGCAAATCCACCATCATGAAGAGTTTCGGTATTGCGGTTTACATGGGTCATATGGGTTTTCCGGTGGCAGCGGCAAATATGCGCTTCTCCATACGTGACGGACTTTATACCAGCATCAATGTACCTGACAACCTGAACATGGGTTACAGCCACTTCTACGCGGAAGTGCTCCGGGTAAAGAAAGTGGCAGAAGAGGTGAGCAGCCGCAAAAACATGATCGTGATCTTTGATGAGCTCTTCAAAGGCACTAATGTGAAAGATGCTTATGACGCCACCCTTGCCTGTACCGTTTCTTTTGCCCGGTACCGCAACTGTGCCTTCATCATTTCCACCCATATCATTGAAGTGGGTGAAGAATTGAAACAATACAGGAATATCAAGTTCGGATACATGCCTACGGTGATGAAGGGTAATACCCCCACCTATCCGTATACCCTTACGGAAGGGATCACCAGCGACAGGCAGGGCATGCTTATCATAGAAAATGAAAAAATTCTGGAAGCTCTGTACTCATGATCTGTTGGCAGACCTGTTACGCTGGCTGACCGTTTGGTCAGCCTTTTTTATTTCAACGGTTCGAACCCTACGCATAAACAACTGAAAAACAAACTAATAAAAAATTATTAAAAAAAACTTCGACAACGGCGCTTATATTTTTCCATACCGGTCATAAACAAATAGAGCCCCTTTCCGGGGCCACCAGGAAAGCCTGATCCTGCAAATCGAAAATCCGGGTTTTAAAATAATTGTTTATGAAAAAGCTCCTGTTTTACATTCTCTTCGTTTTTGTCTCCGGTCTTTCAGCTTCAGCCCAGACCATCAACCCTTCCTGCTTCTCCAATGCGAAATGCTGGACCATCACCCGCGTTGAAAACACCACAGACGCTACCGTGGTATACCTGCAGTTTTACACTTATAAAAGTGATTATAAATTCTTCATCAATCCCGGTATGTATATTGAACAATACAACAAAACCGGGTCTGCCAGGTATACCATCAAAAGTTTCGACGGCCATGACCTTAACACGATGTACTCCGTAAAGCCTTTTACCACCTATTATTTTGTACTTAGATTCCAGCGGATACCTGATTACTGGGCTGATATCAATATTGCAGAGCCCGCCACAGCAGGTTACAATGCCTGGTACTGGAAATATGTATCTCTCAACAGGCCGGAATCCGAGCGCCTGAAACTGGATGATTTTCTCAGGAAGATGGTGCTTGATTTTTGCAAGGCCTTTGCCCATCCTACCAATACCCTCAGGAAATACACTTACTCCGTAAACAGGAATATGATCAACCTGACCATGTATTATGAAGGAAATATCGTTACTGATCTGGAGTTCAGTTTCGATGGCAAACTGGTAACCGATGTTTCCGTGGTATACGATAATGACTTTATCAATCCCTTCTCTCTCCTTACAGTGATCAGGGAATGGATCATGGAGAATGATTCTGATGGTGAAAACACGGATATGCTGGAAGAACACTTTTCCAAAACCATCCGCGAAATGACAGGCCGCCAGTTGGCAGCCGTAGCCCTCACCATCTTATGGAATACCGGAAAATGACCGCTGAATGAAAATGGGATTTTCTGATTATCTTTAGTTTATTCCTCATTTCTTCCCCTTACTATGGACTGCAACGTTATCCTTCAGCCCCACATACTGGTAAAGATTTGTCAGACTGGTGAGCCGCCGGAAATGAACAGATTATTCAAATGCTTCAATGAGATCTTCTATCTCAGGTTTGAAAAATTCGCCTACAGCAATTTTTACATCCCTGAGCCTGGTCTGATCAGGGATGCATTTACAGACGGCACTGTGGCCTTTTACCTGAAAGTAAGAACCCAGGGCTTCCAGGAAAGAGGGGCCACCGTGGATACGGTACTGATGGAGTTTTGCAGAAGAAGCCTGCTGGCCCTGTTCAGGGGAGCCAAAAAGGATTGGGAGATGCATAGTTACCAGGACCCCGTAGTATTCAACCAGAGCGCTACCGCAGACGAAGAAACGAAGGCCGCTATTGTGGAAGCGGAATTAAAGGATGCCACACTGGACAAAGCATGGCAAATGCTGGGAGAGAAATGCAGACAGATACTACTCTACCGGAAGATAGAGAAACGGGAATTGACGGAAATTGCAGCAAAGACCGGGCTCAGCCCCATCAGCGTGAGCGATAAAGTGCATAAATGTTTCAATAAGATCAAAGAGCTGGTGCAATCAATTAACCCGGTAAAACCACAGCATTAATGGACATTACAATACAACAACAGGAAAATATACAGCGCTACCTCGATGGAGAGCTGGACGCAGCAGCAGCCGGAGCATTTCTCCGGGAAGTGGAAGCGGACAAGAACCTGGCACAGGCACTGGACATTGCCACGCAGATCCGGAATGCCCCCTTCCTGCTGGTACAACATGAAGATGCAGCCGCCATCCGCGCCATGGCCATCCAAGCCGGAGAGGAATGGGAAAACGAAAGAAAAGCAGTTGCAGCCGCTCCCGTTAAAAAAATGAATATCCGGAGAATGTACTGGCTGGCCGCCGCAACAATAGTAGCGCTCAGTTCCGTCTGGTTATTGTGGACACTCTCCGAAAACACGGCACCTCCTTCTCCCGATACCCTCTTCGCCAGGTATTATAAAAAGGAGCCCGCTCCACCTCAGAAGCCTGATGAACTGAGAACGGAACTGGAGCAATATGAAGCAGGTAATTATGAGCCTTTCCAGGAACTCAATATCGAAAATATTCCCAAAGGACGTGGAGCTGGCGATGATCAGCAGATAGAAGAAATGGCGCATTATTTCCGAGGGCAATCCGCTATTGAAAAAGGAAATTATGAAGATGCTGCCGTTGACCTGCAATGGGTGATCAGTAACACTACCCAAAAAGAATTACGCGCAAAAGCAGAATGGTACCTGGCGCTGGCAATGCTGAAAAGAAATGACAGAAACGCTGCGGTTAAACTACTGGAATCCGTTGCAGGAAATGAGGCAGCGCCTCACAGGAAAGAAGCAGCAAAACTGCTGAAGCTTCTGAAGAAATAATCCGGTACCTGGTACCCTTATTTTTTTCCTTAAAACTAACTACTCATGTATAAGATATGGTTGGTACTGGCATTATATATTGTATGGGTTCCGGTATCTGCGCAGGACAAGGCGGAACTGGTAATACCGGAAGGACACCGGATGGGGCAAATCCTTGATATCCTCTTTAACCATGAAAATGTTATTACTATCGGTTATAAGCAACTGATGTTCTGGAAGCGGAGATCAGGAGCTTTGGTTAAAAAGATAGAGGGTATTGAAACATCGAGCGCCCCTTACATATCCGAAATCTATAATAAATCCTGCAACCGGATAGTGGTGATCTGCAACAATAGCAAAAATGTAAAAATCATCAACCTGGAAAATGGCAGAACGATATCCGAAATCAATGACAGCTCAGGAACCTTCGAGGAGGCTATCCTGAGCGCGGATGGAAAGTTGTTTGCCACCGCATTCAAAATGCCTTCAGCAAGTGTTACCAATGCAAATTACAGGATCAGCATCTGGGATGCAGAAACAGGGAAATTATTGCAGGAACCAGGCCTACTCCCAAGTCTGAGCTATCAGGGAAAAAGGATTCAGTTCAGTAACAATTGCAGGAAATTACTCATGTTCAACCATGCCTCTGTAAGGATTTGGGATATTACAAGTGGCAGGCAAAGCAGGGAACTAAAAACGAACCTGAATGGAAAAATCACAAGCGCCATGTTCAATTCCCAGGATAACAAAATATTGTCTAAGGTTGGCATTTCAAATATAGCCATCTGGGATGTTAATACAGGCGACATTCTCCATGAAATAAAAGTACCGGAACTCGTTTCTGAAAAGCCCGGAGTGATTGCAGTTGCCATATTCGATGCAGCATTCACCCCGGATGGTAAAAAAGCGATTATATATTACCGTGATACAGTCAGAATATGGAACCTGGAAGCAGGTAGACCTGCAGGTATAGTTCATGGAAATCCATTTATGCATGGGGCCGTCACCGTCAGCAATGATGGTAAAAGGGTGATTACAGCCTGCAAAGACAGTACAGCCAGGATCTGGGACCTGGAAACAACTAAAGAGATTTACAACCTGCCAATCAGTTCAGGAGCAAAAAATGAGAAATATGCCAGCTACAGCGCCGATGGAAAAACGATCCTGACAAGTTCCAGGGAAACAGGAAAATGGACCGTTTGGGATGCCGCTACGGGTTCAAAGATCAGCCAGCAGCAGGGAGGCATGTCCGGAATTGACTTTGTCAAATACAGCGGGGATGGCAATGACCTGGCTACGGCATTTAATTACAATGATGCTCCTCAGGTCAGGAATAAAAACAATTACGCGTTGAAGTATGAATTGAAAGGCAGTGCCAACTCTCCCACCAGCCTGCAGGTAAACGCCCCCGGAAAGAACATTGCTATCGGATACAATAACGGCAGAGTATTGGTACATAATATGGAAACCGGATTGCAGGAACTTAATATCCAGGCACATTCCAATAGCATTGCAAAGCTCTTGTACAGTCCTTCAGGTAAACAAATAATTACCACCTCTTCTGATGGAACGGCAAAATTGTGGGAAGCGAAAACCGGCACCCTGTTGAAAACCTTCATTCATGGAAAAAAAACCGGTTCTTATGTAAATGCTGTATTCAGCCCTGATAGCAAAAAAATACTGACCTTCCGATACGATGACAGCGTGGCAAAAATCTGGGATATAAGAAATGACACCTCAATATGCACTATTAATGGGTTCAAAAAAAGCTCTACAGGCGCCAGCTTCAATGCAAACGGCAAAAGGTTATTGACAACATCTATTAGCGAAATCCAATTATGGAATACAGCTACAGGAAAATTAATATCGAGCACCTGGGGACCATCTGCTTTTTTTTCAAACAATGGAAATGTTTTAATCTCTGCAGATTTCAAGAAGATCAATTTTTACAATACGGAAAATGGTCAAAAGATCCGGGAATTGAAACTTGACATCTACTATAATTTTCATAAGTCGGAACTTACACCAGATGGTGAAAATATCCTGGCCCTCAAAGAAGAGGCGCCAGTATTACTAAACCTCGAGACCGGTAAAGAAACTGTTTGCTTTTTCGAAGATCAGTCTGTATGGGACATGGGCCTGAGCCCCAACGGAAACTATCTGCAAAACAGTTCCTATCATAATTTCAATCTGCAGGATGCCAGAACCGGCAAGCTGTTATTGTCAGTCCCTCAAAATAATGTAAACCATGGTGCCACTGCATTCAGCAAAGACAGTAAAACGCTCATCATCCTCAGTGATTATGCCGTAAACTTCTGGGACGTGGAAAAGAAAGAGTTTCTTTACAGCTTCTACTCTATCGATTCCACCGATTACCTCTGCGTAGATAAGGACAGCAGATATGACGGTACCAACAATGCCATCAAACTGCTCAATTTTAATTGTAATATGGAACTGATCGGATTAGACCAGGTGAAAGAACCCCTCTGGGAACCCAACCTGGTCAACAAGATCGTCACCGGCGAAGAGATGGAAGCAAAGAAGCTTTCTGATGTGGATATATGCGGATACACTCCTCTGGTTTCCACTGCAGAAAACGAAAAAGAGTACATTTATACCGTTACCCCGCGTAAAGGCGGACTCGGCGAAAGCATTGTTTATGTAAACAATATCGCCATCAGCAGTTACGACAATTCCCAACTGACCAGGACCGGCAATACACAACAGTTGCGCGTGAACAAGGACTCCCTGAAACAATTCTTCAGAGACGATATCAGCAACAATGTTTCAATCAAAGCCTTCACTTCCGACAATGAGATCTTTGCCCGCGGCGACGAATTCTTCTTTCATGATCCCGTAAAACGGCGCGGCCCGGTGAATATGTATGCCATCATCATTGGCGTCAGTGATTACAAAGGAACAGAACTAGATCTTCGCTATCCTGCCAAAGACGCGAACGACCTCTCCAATGCACTTGGCATTGCAGCCCGGAAATTATTGAACGGCGACGGAAAGGAACATGTTTTCATCTATAACCTCAATACCAGCAACACACGCACTCAATACCCCGACAAACAGAGCATTCGTCAGGTGTTTGAAATGGTGGGCAACAGAGCCACTGCCAACGATATCGTTTTTGTTTTTGCCGGAGGCCACGGCGTGCTGTACAACCCGAAATACGGACCCGTACCGTCAAGAAAACAATTCTATTTTCTGACAGCAGATGCCTCTAAAAACTCAGATTACTCTCAAACCGGCATCAGCATGACCGAGCTGGGCGAATGGATGAAGCCGCACAATATCAGGGCGCAAAAACGCATCCTTATCTTCGACGCGTGCAACAGTGGCCAGGCCATTGATGACCTCATGGCAGGTGTTCGCGCCAAAGGAGATGAAACCGGTCGCATCAAAGCACTGGAGCGCCTGAATGAAAGATCAGGCATGTTCATTCTCTCCGCTGCTGCCAGCGATCAGAACGCTTATGAAATGGGACTCTACTCACAGGGCGTTCTCACCTATGCCTTACTGAAAGTGATCAGGGAACAACCCGCTATCCTGGAAGACGGCAGGTTCCTGAACGTAGACAAATGGTTTACAGCCGCAGAAAAAAAGGTGATCGATATCATCAGCAAAACCCGCGTACGGCAACAGCCTCAAAAATTCACCACCGGTGGATTCAATATCGGGATCGTGGACAATGAAGTGATCAGCAGGATCGTACTGGCAAAAGAAAAACCATTGTTCAGCAGTAGCATCTTCCTGCACGGCTCTGTCAAACACGACGATATAAAACTCACTAAAGAAGTAAACAGGGCGCTAAGCCTGTTACAGACGGATCTCAATTCAGTAGCATTCATTCCGGAAACAGAATCTCCTGATGCTTACACACTCACCGGCGCTTATGAGATCAATGGCCCTGCCATTAACATGACGGTGAATGTAACACTGAACTCAACTATCAGATACAGTTTCCCTGTCAAAGGCACCAGGAATGATATTCCGGCCCTTGCCATGGAAATTGCACGCAAGGCAGGCGCCTGGGCAGGAAAGAAATAATGTTTGGGCCTCCATCAGGAAGCCCTTTTAATTTTTCTTTTTTTCTGAAGACTCTGATCCCGGTGAAATATTGATGGGAAATCCCCCCCTGTCCTATTCACTTCGCAGGCTCTTAACGGGGTTGGCCAGCGCGGCCCTGATGGATTGAAAACTGACAGTAACGATGGCTATCACAAAGGCCGTAATGCCCGCGATGGCAAAGACCTGCCAGCCGATACCGGTACGATAGGCAAATTGCTCCAGCCATTTATTCATTACATACCAGCTTATGGGAATAGCCATCACTACCCCGATGCCTACCAGGCGGATGAAATCCCCGGCCAGGATGCGGATGATATTTGGCACGGTAGCCCCCAGTACCTTCCGTACACCGATCTCACGCGTACGCACCTGCGCAGTGTACGCCACCAATCCGAGTAATCCCAGGCATGAGATCAGGATAGCGATCATGGAAAAGATATTGTACAGAGACCCGGTCCTGATCTCTGACTTGTACAGGCTCTTGTAGGAGTCATCCAGGAAATTATAACTGAAATCAAATCCGGTATTGTATTGTTTCCATACAGCTTCTGCTGCAGCCAGGGCTTTCGGCGCATCCTGGCCGGTTGTCTTTATATATAATTGTCCGAAGTGATTGGGTTTTCTGTATTGAAAAATGGCAGGCTTTATGGATTGCCGGAGGCTCTGAAAATGAAAATCCTTTACCACACCAATTACGGTACCCATGGTATTCCACAGCTTGAACTTAGCGCCGATGGGGTTTTCCAGCCTTGCGGCTTTAACAGCTGTTTCATTCAGGATGAAATGCATACTGTCTGCAACAGCTCCACTGAAATTTTTTCCGGCGACCAGCTTCATACCAAAAAACGGAATGAAATCCTGGTTCACTGACATGGGACTGATCATCATCGTCTCGCCGGGCATCTTTCCTTCCCAGTAATTATCGCCGGTCTGCTCCCAGTTATTAGTAATAGCCTCACTTGACCAGATTACACCAGTGATACCAGGCTGCTTCATCAAAGAAGCCCTGATTGCATCCAGATGGCCGGACATATTGATCAGGCTCATGGAGAACACATGTTCTTTATTGAATCCCATTTCTTTTGAACGCATATACGATAATTGATCACCCACTATGATGGTACCTGTGATCAGTATCATGGAGAAACTGAACTGCACTACCACCAGGGCCTTACGGAAAACAGCATCACTTACCCTGGCAGTTATCTTTCCCCGCAATGCTTTCAAAGGATCAAAGGACGACAACAATAAAGCCGGGTAAATGCCGGACAGCAACAATGTTCCCGCGATGGTGATCCCGATAACAGTCCATACCTGCGGATCCAGGAAGTTCACCACCAGTTGTTTTCCTGATACCTGGTTGAAATAGGGTGTGAGCAAGCTCACCAGCATCAGTGCAATGATAGTGGCACCCAGAAAAAGCAAGGCTGTTTCTGCTACAAACTGCATGAACAATTGCCAGCGGGCTGCTCCCACGATCTTTCGAAGGCTTACCTCCCTGGCCCGCAGCATTGCCCGGGCTGTGCTGAGATTAACATAGTTCACACAGGCTATCACCAGTATCAGCACGGCTATCACCATAAAAAGCTGCACCGTTCCAATGCCGCCTTCAGCACCGTCTGACCGGTAGAGACGCACTTTTTCCAGCGGATGAAGAATGTAATCGGCATCAGTATCTTCAGGCTTCACCCCCAGATGGATATTTTTCAGTTTTGCGGGTAATGATTCAATGGAAGCGCCCGGACTGAGCAGGAGCCAGGTAGAGAAATCGAAGTTACTGAAATCGTTTTCCATATTCCTTCCGTTCTCACGGTTCATCTGCGACAACAAAGTCATCGGGAAAAAGATATTACCTTCTATATTGGTATTGGCAGGGAGATCATTTATGACTGCGGAAACGGTGAATGGTTCTTTATCGTCAGCCATTATCACTTTCCCGATGGGATTCTCTTTATCAAAATACTTCTTCGCGATGGATTCCGTCACCACAATGGAATGCGCATCAGGAAAAGGATTGGCTGCATTTCCTTTGATGATCTTAAAATCAAAGACAGAAAAAAGAGAAGGGTCTGTATAGAAATTTTTCTGCTCATGAAACAGCCGCTCCTTGTACCGGAAAAGCCTGTAGTAACTATTGTAACTGGTGCGCACCACCGCTTCCACGGCAGGGATACGATCCATGGCCATGATGCCGATCGGCGCTACCGTGTTTGTCCAGAGCTGGCGGCTGCTCCCCGTGCCCACCATATTCTCCACCTTATAAATATTCCGGCTGTTCTTATGGAATTTATCGAAACTGAATTCATCCTGTACCCAGAGTAAAATGAGAATTCCCACAGCAAGCCCCATGGCCAGGCCGCCAATATTGAGGAGGGTATAGAACCTGTTCTTGAGGAGGTTCCGCCAGGCAGTTTTAAAATAATTCCTGAGCATAACAGATGAATTAAGGTTTGCAGGAATAGACCAAAAAGGAGACCGGTTTCTATTTTACTAAAAATCAATCTACTGCAAAATTTCCATTCTTTATACTGTCCGCTATCGATACACCCGGCTGTGCGGTTTGTGCACAAAAATGCCGCCCCGTTTCCGGGGCGGCGGCTCATGTATGATTGAACTGCAAAGCAACTTATTTCTTATCCAGCTTCTGGATAGCGGTGATGGTACCACCTTCAACATTCAGCCCTTTCACGGCAGTGGCAGTAGTGGCGTCGATCTTATAAACAGCGCTCTTGCTGTCAACTGTAGTGATACCGATATAACCAGTCTTATTGTCTTTAGGTACATAGTTGGTAGTGGTTACGGCTGTGATATCAGCAGGGTCAGGTGTTCCCGTTACCCATTTGAAGGTTTTTGCAACCACGTCAACAACAGCAAAACGGTGTCCGACACCATATGGATCTTTTACATTGCTCATGGAGAGAATGAAGAGATTATTTCCTACATACAGTTTATTGGTGAGGTACCAGCCACCTGAAGCAGCAGCGATATCAAACAGGTAAGTCTGATCGAATTCTGTTACACCTGCTTTCAGACGTACGATAGCAGAAGGTTTGGTAGATGAGAAGGAAGCCCCGTTTTTGGCAACACTGGAACTGAACGCATATACATCACCATTCTCCATTACTTCCAGGCCATCAGTGAAATACCTGCCGATATAGCTGGTACGGTTGTCCTTGATCACCTTATCCAGCGTCATGGAAGGATAGGAATAAACAGCAATCCAGGCACTGTCAGGATATGCAGTTCCGAAGCCATCGCCACAGCATCCCTTGATGCTCATATAGGGCGCATAGATCTTATTGCCTACCTGCTTGAGCCAGGTAAAATGGGCACGCTCTCCGTTGTTGGCCATGGCCACAATATCGGACTGACCCTCTCCAACGATCTCCAGCTTTTCTGTACTCACCCGGTACCAGAGTGCACTGTTGCCTCCGGTCTGGCTGCGTGGGATCTTCATCATCAGGATATCATTATCGGCAGGAGCAAAAGCCTGCACTGTTTCACTCTGAAAATTGGTGACTTTATTCAACTTTCCTTCTCCGCTGAGGGTATAGGCAGTTACGGCGCCGGGGTTACCCTGTCCGTAAAGCATGCTGAAGAATAAACCTTTGTGCGTTACATAATAACGGTAGGTACCATCCTGCTCAACTCCATTGCGTGCCGTAGTGATTGAACCTTCATCCAGGTTGTCTGCAGTGAGCAGGTAATCTGCCACACCTGTGCTGGCAACAGGGCTTACTGCTACTATGAATTTGCTGTTTGCCCCGGGATCTTCTGAGTTGTTATTATCTTTCTTATCACAGGAATTGAATAGGATAGCTGCAAAGGAAAGAGCAGCAATATACCTGTTGTACATTCTCATTATTTTCTGTTTATGTGTTGGTGAATAGTTTACCTGGCGTAGAAATACCTGAACTTGATATTGAAGGCCCTGCCTGGTTTCTGCAGACTGAAATTGTCGTACAGCTGAGCATCATTGATATTGCGGCATTCCAGGGCCAGATTGTACCTGCCGCTCTTCATGGAATAAACGATATTGGCATCATGTGCCAGTTGCGCAGGCACGTCGTACTTGCCATCACGGGTGCCGCGGCTGGGCCAGTAGAGATAGAATGCATGCACATAGAGAAGATTATACCCAATAGTGAGCTGATCTTCTTTACTGATCACATTCCTGAAGAAAACGGAAACATCCGCATTACCGAACATGAAGGGCAGATTCGGCATCCTGTCTTTATACACCGGGCTCACACCTGTGTACCCTTGTTCAAACTCCTGCTGGTTGCGGATATTCTGGTAGGTGAAGTTGACGCCGGCCGTAAGCAGGTTCTTATAAGAATAACGAAGCTCTGCCTCTCCTCCCAGGTTAGATACACCATCCCTGTTATCGGCAACCAGCATGCTCTGGTTATTATTGAGCCTGTAATAAATAAAATCTGTAGAGTAACGGTAAATAGCCGATCCGGACAGCAGGAAGCGATGTTGTTCATGGAGCTTGAAACCATAACTCAAGCCGAGGTTGAGGTTATCGCTGGTTTCAGGTTTCAGACTGAAATTACTTTCCTGGTTGATCAGGTCTCCGAACATTTCTTCATTCTCCGGAAGGCGGTTGCTTTTTTCATAAGAAAACTTCAACTGAAATCCGGGCCTTACAAAATAGCTACCGGCAATACCATAGCCGAAGTTATTGACCGTATTTTTTTGACCGCGATAACCTGCATCACCATTGGGTTGGGTAAAGGAAGTGGTAGTCCTTGCTTCCTGGGATAAATATTTTCCGAATATGGTGGCGCTCCATTTATCTGCGATCTCATATTTGTAACCAACACCAAGGATATTCTTATTTGTCTTTTTGGGCTGATCAAATCTGGCCTCGTTGGGATAGAGTTCATCGCTGCCCTTTCTGTTGAATGTGGTGTACACATTGTTAAGTGCCAACGAGTGTCTTTCCGTGATCTGATAATTGAAGGTGGCGGTAGCCAGACCGATATTATTACTGTATCTGTACATGGTGCGGGAGCGCTCTGAGCCCACACCCTCATACTTTTTGTAGGTCCCGAACCAGTCGTACCTCCTGAAGGCTGTATCTATATTCTGTTCCTTGCCAAAATTGTAATTGGCATTGATCGTCACTTCCAGTCCTTTTACAAAAAGATCCCTCTTCTGGTAACGCAGTGTGGGCATTACCATATTACCTTTTCTGTGCCAGGCGCCGAATACAGACACCATTCTCGCTCCGGTCTGAATCTCCTTATAATTCTGTCCGAGGTTGATACCTACCAGCAGTTTGTCTGCCCATGGCTTACCAACAAAACCGATATTAGTGATGATGGTCTCATTATGGTATTTATCATGGAACCTTCTCACGGTAGTGTTCGGATAATACTTGCCGGTATTTATATCGGCTACATCAAGCGTGACTTTATAATTATTATCCGAGTAATTCTGAAAAGCATTCACCTGCACCGTGAATCCCTTCTTTGAGGTGAAAGCTGCATTGATATTGCTGCGATGTGTATTGAAAGAACCGTATGCATATGATACATCTACATAGTTCCTGTACTTACCGCCGGTAACGATGTTCACGGCGCCGCCGAGGGCATCGGAGCCCAGCCATACGGGCACTACACCTTTATATACCTCTACCCTTTCGGCGAAGTTGATGGGAATATTATTGATCTGGAAGGAGGAACCGAAATTGTCCATCGGGATACCATCCAGGAAGAAACGCACCTGGTTACCGGAGAAACCATTGAGCGCGAAATTGAAGCTGGAACCCAGCCCACCGGTTTCCCTTACCCGAACTCCCGAAACCCGGTCGAGAGCATGTGCCAGGTCGAGGGTGGAATTGTAGAATTTTTTAGCGTCGATAGCGGTCACATTGTATGCCTGGCGGTTGACCAGTTGTGTGGCCGAGCGGCCCATCACCGTTACTTTCTCAAGAGCTTTGGCTTTGGTAGAATCCTGGTCCTGCGAAAAAGCAGGGATTGCTATCAGACAAAAGGATGACTGAAGCAAAATTTTTCTAAATTGCATTGCTTAATAAATTGAACAGATTTAAAAAGCTCCACCTCTGGTGGATGAGCCGTACAGTTGGCGCTGTGCGGCTCGCTTTTTTTGTATTATTCCGTAACTACGGCCTGGGGCTTGATGGTTGTTGGCGCAACCGCTGGCTTGGCCACAGGCTTCTTTGAATTTTTCGTTTTCTTCTTTCTTTTTCCCCACCAGACCAGGAAGCCTGTTACCGGCAGACTGGCCCCGATCAATGCAGCAAAAAATGCCATGATCTTTCCCGGTAATCCCAGGATAGAGCCCACGTGGATATCGTAGTTCATCCGGCGGATCTTTGCTCCTACCGGGGCCTCTTCAAAGGAAGAAGAATACAGCGGGTTTGCATTGAGCTCCTTTCCCGTGTGCTGATCAAAGGAGAAACTCCTGTTATTGTAATATTTCCCTGCAGTAGGATAAATGGTGATACTGATGGCGGAACTGGCTTTGGAAGGATCGGCAAATGAGTAATAAAATCCTTCAGCGTCCGGATGATCGCCGGATACTTTTTTCCAGCATTGGTCCATGGCCTGTGCAGCAGTAGAAAAATACTTTCCAACCTTCAGCGAGTCCGATTTCACCCGCTTGAACTCAGGCAGGGTTTGACCTCCGGATGTTGCCCAATACAAACCATTGCTCCACCATTTGATGCCATACACCATGCCGGTCATGGCAATGGCCAGCAGGAAGAGCAGTGAATAAAAACCGAATACATTATGCAGATCGTAGTTCACCCGTTTGAAACTGGCTTTCCATTTTACTTTGAAACTCTGATCCCGTGTTGCTTTCGTCCATTTTCTGGGCCACCACAAAACCATGCCGGTGATCAGCAGCACCACAAAGATGAGGGTGCCGTAATTCACAATAGGTCTTCCGATCTCATAAGGCAACCAGAGAAAGCGATGTCCATTCAATATAAAGCGGAAGAAATCCGTTTCACCTGTTTTTTTATCTGTTTTGCTGATGAGATTGCCGGAATAGGGATCCACCCTGAGTACAGTATTGCCTCTTCTTCCTTCGCCCAGTGCGAGGTAGATAGCGCGTCCCTGCTGATACGTAGCGTAATTGGGTTTCCTGCCGGGGGCAACAGAATCTGCCAGCCGGATCAGTGCGGAAGGAGTGATAACAGGAGCATCCTGTTTTGTGATCTTAGTCTCAGGTTCAAGGAGGCCGGTGATCTCGTCGTTGAAGACCCAGATACAGGCGGTGAGGCAAACTACCAGCATGATTAATCCGGTAACAAGTCCTAACCAGAGATGCAGCCAGGCGGCTACGCGATAGAAAAGGCTCCGGTTATTTTTTCTGGCCTTACCTGGAGTTTTGGCTTTGATCATATTGAACAGATTTGTGTATCAAGAACTGCAATTGGCGTTGCGCGACCGTAGTCCGTTTTTGACGATGCAAAAGTATTCAATGATGACACTGCCAGATTGCGAGATGCGAAACAAACCGTTACGAGATCAGAAAAAGGAGAATATGAAAGCAACCTTTTTTATTAGACGTTGCAGAGGCATGACAAAAAATTTATGATTTATAAGTATTGCTTCGCCAAAAGAAGTGACTTAAAACCTGATTCACTGTTTATTTTTTTTATCTTGTTCGTATGGAAGAATATAAAGACATATCATACCGCTTCTGCTTCACTATTTTTTCAAAAGAAGTATACGAGGTAGCTGACATCACGGAAACACTTGGCCTTACACCAACCAGCACCTGGATCAAAGATCCAGCCCAGTCAAAGCCATTGTACCGGGATTACTCCTTCTGGAAGTATCAGTCAGAAGAGCTTTTCGATCCCATTTTAGAAGACGTATTCATCAACTACTTTTCGCCGCTGGAATCCAGACTGGAACTGATCTCCACGCTACTTGCAAAAGACAATCTCACGTGCAAGATCTTCATCCTTGTAAAAATACATTCCGGGAATTCCATGCCTGGCATTCATGTAGACTGGACATTAGCTGCAAAACTGGCCGCCATTAAATGCAACCTGGATTTCGATATATATGATTTCAGATAAAAAAGCCTTTGGCTTTTACACCAAAGGCTTTCGGTTTATTTTCTGAGCGCCTGTTTATATTTCTTCAATCGCTCTTCCTCCAGTTGCAGATACCAGGCAGGCGGTGGTTCATCTTTATCTTTCTTTATCCACTTCAGCCATTTCTGTTGCAGCGCTATCGCTTTGGCAGTTTCGCCCGCATTGAAATATGCTGCTGCCAGAGATGACATATTATATGGGTTTGCTGATTTTACCGACGTGTAATAATTGATGCATGCCTGATAGAATTGTAATGGCAATCCTTCTTCGCCTGACAGCGCAGCATACACGGCCTCTTTGCTGGCGGAATCTGCCAACAGACCAAGTTCCTTAGCGGCCCGCAGGGTATCCGTATATGCCAGTGATTTGAAATATAACGGCGCCAGGTATTCGCTCTTTCCGTGGCGTGTATCCGGGAACCTGGCAAAAGAATCGATCACTGCCTTATAATTCTTTGCAGCCATCAATTCATTCATGGCCGTAAGCATGGCCATCACCGGCTTGCTTTCCTCCATCCGTTTTTTCTCTTCGATCCTGTTCTCTTTATAAGTAATGGCAAATGCCCTGGCATCCCATGCTCCGGCAATGATGGACTCCAGGGGTTTATCCATCGCTTTGGGATGACCGATCCAGGCTATAATTCCTTCCTGATCGATGATCATGGTTGCAGGAATACTGCTGAGCCCGGCCGCACGCATCCAGTTCTTCGCCATAAAAGATCCGGCTTCATCCATGCACACGGAATAGCCCATCTTCGTGGTATTGGCTTTAACGAATTGCTCTACCTTTTCCACAACTCCGGAATCCATTTTCGCATTTTCAAAAACATTCACGCCAATGAAAGTGGCCTGAGCTGCATACCGCTTTGCCAGCTTTGTAATATGCGGCATAGCGCCGATGCAGGGGCCGCACCAGGTGGCCCAGAACTCCAGTACATACACATGTCCTTTCTCAAATTTCTCTACAGGCTTACCTTTCAGCCAGTGCGCTTTCAGTACGGGAGCGGCATCACCGATCCCCAATTCTTCAGCCCTGGAACAAATGCTGGTGATCAGGCACACCAGCAGTAACAATACATTCTTCATCAGTTTCATTTTATTATTTCGCATACCCCGGATTTTGATCTCCGATAGCAGGGTTCTGTAAGAACTCTTCAGAAGGGATGGGCAGGATATATTGATCAATGGTAAGGAGCGATGGTTTCAATTGTTTAATGGTTGCGGCAGGAAAGCGCAGCAATGCCAGGTAGTCGGCCCCATCTTCCCCAACGAGATTGCGGGAAGTCTCCAGGTAATTCTGGAGCAGCAGTGCATCAGTTGATATAGCATTATCGATAGCAGTGAAATCAGTTATGCCAGCCTTCGACATCACGGTCTTGATCAGGTCTCTGGCTTCATTGGCATTACCACCGGAGCGGAGCATGGCTTCCGCCTGCAACAGGTATACTTCAGAAAGACGGAAAGCATAAGATGTTTCCGATGTAACAGTAGAGCTTGCGCCGTAAGGAATGTACTTGCAGAAATAATAGGTATCAGGACTGTATTCGATAAAATCCGTAAGCCTGTCAACCATCCATAAGCCTCGCGGATCGTTCGTCAGCAGGTCTTTCAGTTCCTGCCTTGCTACCCATATAGAACTGACGCCGGGATAATATTGAACACTGGTATTGAATTGGGACAGCTCCTGTCCGGGTTGCGGCTTCACGCCCAGGATCACTTCCTTACTGCTGAGTCCTTTGGAATAGAAAATATCTTTCAGGTTATTTTCCAGCTGGTAATTCCCCGAACCAATGATGGTATTGGCCAGGCTGATCACTTCTGTATGATCCCCCTGCTGCCCGCGCATCATCAGCACACGCATCTTCAGCGCCATGGCAGCATATTTCGTTGCATAGATATTGTTGTTCACTGCCGGAGCGCTGGCAGCGGCTGCTTCCAGGTCCTGCAGAATGAACTCAAAACTGCTTTTCACATCGTTTCTCTTTTTGGAGATATTACTGATGGCAGAAAGTTCATCGCGGATGAGGAGGCCATAACTGCTGTTGATATCGAACCACTGTGTAAAGAAACTGAGCAATCTCCAGTGACCATATGCGCGCAGGAACCTGGCTTCTCCAAGGATCTCTTTCTTTCTCTCACCAGCAAAAGAGGCGTCGGACAAGGCATTCACGCCCCTGATCACACCGTTTGCCGCATTGATCACTTTATAAGCTTCATCCCAGATGGCCTGCGCAAAACCGCTGTTGAGATGGTTATTCTCTTCGTCCCTCATAGGCCCTAAACCATAGCCGAGGTAGCCGGAATACATACTGCCGGGCAAATGGTGTTCCCGCCAGCTGATCTGGTTAGTAGAGGCATCTACATTCGCGAAGCGATAATACACACCATTCAATGCTATCTGTGCTGATTTCTGGTCCGTGATGGCCGTGGCATCCACTTTTACAAATTGCGGCGGCTTGCTGAGTTCCTTATCACAGGCATGGAGCGCAGTGCAACCCGCCGCGATGATGATATATTGTATGAATCGGTTCATGACTTGTTTCATTTGTTTTTTTTTAAAATCCAATCCTCACGCCGGCGCTGTACTGACGCATGGTTGGGTAAGCTGCTGCATCCGAATAACCGTTGATCAGGCTGGTAGGATCATTGCTGGTTTCGGGATCTGGGCCGGGATATCCCGTAACGATCAGCAGGTTATTGCCGGAAACATACAATGATGCCGTACGTAACTTCAGCTTGTTGAGCCATTGCTGTGGCAGGTTGTAATTGAGCGTGGTTGACTTCAGCTTGATATAACTGGCATCATGCACAGCATTGCTGGCAGCCGTGATATTGAGGGTCTGTGATTCTCCCAATACCAGTCTGGGCCTGTCGGATGTTGGATTCTCAGCAGTGTAGTGATTCAGGATACGGGGACTTCTGTTAGACCTGTCGCCCAGCCCAAGGTTCTTCATGTCCGGCAGGTAGAGCAGTTCGCCACCATAGGAATAGGTCAGGAGAACGATGAGACTGAAATTCTTATAGCTGATCATATTGGTGATCCCACCGAAGAACTTTGGTTCGGCCCTGCCGATCACTTCACGTGCAGGGAACCCTGCGGCCTGCGATTCCATGGAAAACATTTTATACCTGGCGTCTCCGATACCCAGGTTGGGCAGAAAGCCGATCAACGCCATGGTATTCTCGTTATAATACTCATCTACTTCTGCCTGCGTACGCAGTACTCCCAGGTATCTGTAACCGAAGATCAGCCCCACCGGCTCGCCTTCCCTGATGATGGTATTCCCGAACGTGAAGGCATTCACGGTGGGATCATCAGAGGTAGTTACCGTCTTGGGGTCCTGCAGATCGCGGTTCAAGCGCAACACCTTCGACCTGTTGGCCGTCAGGTTCATAGCCAGGTTCCAGCTGAAGTTGCGGTTGCGAATGATATCGCCACGGAGGTCTATTTCCAGACCACGGTTCCGGATATCTGCGAAATTCACGAGTGCAGAAGTAAAACCGGAACTGGTGGCCACATTCAAAGCCATCAGCAGGTCCTCTGATTTCTTTTCGTAGTAACCGAAAGAACCACGGAGCCTGTTTTTGAATAGCGAGAAATCTATGCCGGCATCCTTTTGCAAAGTGGATTCCCATTTGATCTGGTCATTACCCAGCTGGGTAGGGATGGATGCATTGGCACCGCCATAGCTGGCTGGTGTGTAAATGGTATAGAAGAGATGATCGCCGATATTTTGTGTACCAGTATAACCTGCGCTGGCCCTTACTTTCAGTTCATCCACCCAACTGACATTTTTCATGAATCCTTCTTCATTGATCCTCCAGGCCACACCTGCGGAAGGGAAATACCCTACCCTGTTTGTCCTGGGGAATTTGGAACTGGCATCGGAACGGCCGGTAACGGTAAACAGGTATTTCTCTTTCCATGCATAATTGGCGCGGAGATAAAAGCTTAGCAACGAATTCTGCGTGGCCGCCTGTTTGGGTGGCAGGGGCAGATTAGCGGATGACAATCCGTTCAGGTAATCATCATCAGGAAAGCCCTGTCCGGATGCAGAGAAAGTGCTGCTCTTCGATTTCTGCCAGCTGGTCCCGCCCAGCACATTGATGCGGTTATTCTCATTGAACTGTTTATCCCAGGTGAGGGTGTTTTCAAAGAAAAGATCCGTCTGCTCTGTCTGCCCCTGTGTGGCAACACCACCATGTGAGCTGGAAGCTGTGGACGCGATATTGATAGTACCGGGAATATAATTTTCCTGGTGGTAATTATTATAGTTCACAGACACGGTGCTTCTGAACTTCAGCTCTTTCATGATATCGTATTCCAAAGCGCCGGAGCCCAGGATCATGGCTGTTTTAGCGTTGTTCTTCCCTTTCAGCAGCAATAAGGGGTTCTGAATACCGGAGGCGGCATTGGAACCAAAACTGCTGGGAACAAATACTCTTGGTGTACCATCTGCATTGTAAGGGTTTTCCGTGGGAGGTGCATACAGCGCAGAGGCGTAAATACCATTGGTAACATTATTGGTAGTGAAACCATAATCAAGATTGGTGATCACACGCAGGCGGTCTGTGATCTCGTTATCCAAATTGATCTTTCCGGAAATGCGTGAAAAATCAGTTCCTTTCAATACTCCCGTTTGCTTGCTGTAAGCCAGTGATGCATAATAGCGGGAACCGGTGCCGCCGCCACGGAGACTGAGGTCTGCGTTGTTGGTGATGCCTGTGCGCGTAACAGCATCGATCCAGTCAGTATTGGAGGTACCGAAATAATTGGGATTATTGAGAATATTGTTGGCGAGAGCCGTAGGTTGCTGCCCCCTTGCGGCCCTGATAGCATTCAGGTTGGTGGCGCCTTCTTTCAGCATAGCCTTGTACTGATCGGCATTCATTACTTTCTCCGTTCTGGCCGTGCTCATGGCGGTGTAGTAATTGGCTTCCAGTACAGGTTTTTCATTCTTCTTTCCTTTTTTGGTAGTGATGATCACCACACCGTTGGCGGCCCTGGATCCGTAGATGGCAGTGGCAGAGGCATCCTTCAGGATATCGATGCTTTCAATATCATTGATATTGAGGCCAGCGAGGGTGTTCAACCCTCTCGTATATGCGGAACCGATAGTAGTGCCTGAGTAAGCATCGGAGCCCAGTCTTTCTACCGGATTGGCCACATCGGCGGCGGCCTGGATATACCGGTTCTGGATCTGCACCTGTACGCCATCGATGATGTAGAGGGGATCATTGCCACCGATCAGTGAAGCGCCGCCACGGATGCGGATCCTGGCCATGCCGCCGGGAGATCCGTCGGCCTGCATCACCTGCACGCCGGTGGCTTTACCGGCCAGGGCCTGGTCGATACTCACATAAGGTGCATTCCTGACTTCATCCACATTTACGGAGGAGACGGAGCCGGTAAGGTCTTTTCTTCTGGCGCTGCCATAACCGATCACAACGGTTTCACTGAGCGCCTGTACGGATTTTTTGAGAACGATATTGACAGAAGCAGTGCCTTTTATTTTGTGTTCCTGCGGTTCAAAGCCCACGGAGCTGAAAACAAGGACGGAGCCTTCGGGCGCATCGATGGAAAATTTTCCCTGCTCATCGCTGGTAACAGTTTTCTTCTGGCCTTTGATGGAAATGGTAACGCCGGGAAGCGGCTCTCCCTCGGCGCCACGCACGGTGCCGGTAATGGGAGGAGGCACGGGAGCGATCACCAAAGCCGGATCACGCGGAGTTGGCAGCTCTTTGCGGAAGAGAAATATGGTTTTGTCCTGGATCTCGAAGTTCAGCGGCTGGTTCCTGAACAGAGCATCCAGTAAGTCTTTCAGGGGCATATCCTTTGCTGTAAGGGAAACAGGACTGGTATTGGCGAGTATCTTTTCATTATAAAAAAACACATAACCGGTTTGTTTCTCGATCTGGCTGAATACAGATTTAAGGGGAAGGTTTTCGCTGCTCAGCGAAACCTTTTGTCCGATCGTATTGCCGTGAACATGCAACAAACCAACAGTCAGTAAAAGCACAGTTAATCTCATGATCCTCCAAATTTTGGTAAGGGGTCCCTGGCGGCCGGCCCTTGCCGGCTGCCAATAGCAGTTTTTTTGCATAAATTGCAAATGATTTGGTTGTGAATAAATTGGTTTACACAGATCGTTTCTGATCAACTGAATCTCTGCCGTCGCGGTTGCCTCCGCGGCGGTTTCTTTTTTGTCAGCGGCAGGCCCGTTGCCTCAGGCCCGCCACCAACATAGTGTACGGATTGTATTTATGGCTTTACAATTAGTTTTCTTCCTTCGAGACGGAAACGGACTTCTGATTTCTCAAGTCCGCTCAACACGCCTTTCAATGACACACCTCTGGTGATCTTTCCTTCGAACTTCATATCAGGCACCTTGCCTTCGTACTCCACTTCAATATCATACCAGCGTTCCAGCTGTCGCATCACTTCATGCAGGCCTGCGCCATTGAAGTTGAAGAGCCCGTTTTTCCAGGCGATAGTTTTATCGGTATCCACTTCATTCAATACTTCCTGATGCTGACCGGTGGATAAAGACTGCTGGCCAGGCTTCAATATTGTCCACTTCGGCTGGGGAGCAGTTGTGTTCAATACTTTCACACTTCCTTCCAATAAAGTGGTAGCGATCCGCTGCTCATTTTCATAAGCATTCACATTGAATGCTGTACCGAGTACCTCCACCTCTATTCTGTTATTGACCTTTACATGGAACGGCCTTCCCATATCTTTTTTTACACTGAAATACGCTTCGCCTGTGAGTTCCACTATCCTCTGGTCCTTAGCAAACGCTACCGGGTAGCGGATGGAACTGGCAGCATTGAGCCACACGTCAGAGCCATCCGGCAGGGTAATCCGGTACTGTCTTCCCCTTGGAACGATCATGGTATTGAAAGCAGTTTCATCACCTGAGATACCGGAAGCATTATAACGAATACTTCCATCCTGCAATACTACGGTTGTGCGTTGCTGTTGGGCCACTACGCCATTCTGCATGCTGTCAAGCACGATGGTTGACCCATCGGCCAGTTGCAGGATAGCGCCGCTTGAGCCCGCGTTGATATCCTTTACAGCTATCGCCCGACCCTCTTCGGGCTTTTGGTTTTTGCGTTGCAACCAGAAAACTATCGAGCCTGCTACCAGTACAAAAATGGCGGCCCAGCTCAGTTTCCGGAGAAAGCCTCCTCCCCGGACCGGCTTCAACGCTGCTTTGTCTGCAGCAAGGATCCCGTTGGCTACCTGCTGCCATTTCAACACATCGAAAGGTTCTTCCTGCTCTCCGGCAGACAGACGCTCATGCAGCGCAGCTGCCAGCGTTCCCGACTGATCTGATTGCAGCAATTCAGCCATTTCATGATAATCAGCGGGAACGGCACTGCCGTCTGCAATCCTGCCGATCAATATTTGCATCCTGGTATCAAGCATATAAGATAAGATTAGTGAACCCGGAACAGAGCAGACCCCCGGTTTTTGCATTTGGTACTACTCCGGGTAAAAAAAATGCAGAAAAAAGATAAGGACCATACCCATAGGATAGCCGGAGCCCTCGATATAGGCCCGGATGGTTTGAAGGGCTTTGCCCAATGCATTCTTTACGGTATGAACGGAAATGCCCAGCTGATCTGCGATCTCCTGCATATTCAGCTCGCTGTTGCGACTGAGCAGATAGATCCTGCGTTGCTGCGGAGGCAGCTGGTCAATGGCTTTGGCCAGCAGATCTTTGAGCGCCTGAAAGGCAAGCTGTTCTTCGGTTTCAAAGCTGGCCGCCTGCAAATCTGTTTCTACAGTCACCGGTCTGGCGGCATTCTTTTCCTGTTTGCCAAGCCAGGTAAAAGCACGGTTATAAGCTATCCGCAGGACCCATGAGCGGGGAGATTCGATAGCAGGAAGTTTATCGCGGTACACCCAGATGCGGAGGAACACTTCCTGGAGGATATCGTCCACCATGGCAGGGTCTTTTACCAGTTTTTTGACAGAAGGTTGTAAGAAGGGAATATATATGGAGAATAGTTTTCTGAAAGCCTCTTCGTTTCCTTCGGCGATGAGGGACAGCAGTTCTTTTTCGGTATCGTGCGGGCCGGATGACATGATCAGGACCACAATAGTAAATTAAATAATTAAGATGGAGGCAGGTGAATGGAATTTTGGTATGCTCCAAACAACATTAGTCATTGATTTACCAAAGCTTTTAAAGATAAGGGCCTTGGAATGTTGCGGATACTCAAATTGGTCTGTTACACATGGTCATTGTCACTCAAAAGCTGCTGTTCAAATGCGACGAATCAATTAAATTCTTGTTACTTTAAGGCAAGTATTTTAAATTGACGGACGTTTGCTCAACTGTAGTAACTTTGCGTATGTTTTATAGACGTAAGATAATTTTGTCCTTGCTTGAGCTTTTTAATGACGAATTAGAAAAAATCCGCTTACAGAAGCTCCTGTTCCTTTTCTCGCAGAAGCAGGAAAAGGCCGATTATGATTTCATCCCTTATAAATTTGGTTGTTACTCTCACTCTGCAAATGCAGATTTGACTACTATGGTTACAAAAGGGTTATTGGGAGAAACAAACGTGAGCTTTCAAAAAACTGATAAAACAAGTTATTTAAAGTCGCTGAAAGGTGATGATTTGGCCAAGCTTAAAAGCATCAAAACTCTTTATGGAGCCATGGATAGCAACGCCTTAATGAAGCATACATATCGGAACTTCCCATATTGGGCCATAAATAGTATTAAAGCCGAATCTATCTTGAACGACCAGGAATTTGCTAACGTTCAAAAACAACGTCCAGTTAATGATAGCACTGTTTTATTTACCATTGGCTATGAAGGCGGAAGTTTAGAAAACTACCTGAATCGCTTGGTAAAAAATGACGTGAAATTACTCGTTGATGTTCGCAACAATCCACTTAGCATGAAATTTGGCTTTAGTAAGAACTTGCTTAAACGATATTGTGAAAGTCTGGAAATAGGATACATGCACTTTCCTGAAGTTGGCATTATCTCTGATAAACGACAAGCGTTAAACACGCAGGCTGACTATGATAAATTATTTGCAGATTATCGGGCTAATAATTTAACTCAAACAATCGATACACAAAAGAACATATTATATTTTTTAACCAAGTATAAAAGAATTGCTTTAACTTGCTTTGAAGCCGATCATTGTCAATGCCACAGAAGTCATTTAGCAAATTCAATTAGCAAATTACCGGGCTTTGGTTATGAGGTGAAACATATATAACCTTTCCCATGCCAAGAAAAAAAGTTCTTATAACTGTTACAACTTATCCTTTACCTTCTCGCAGTCACGATGAATTGGTGTGCACCGCCGGAATGCTTGAAACTGGAGAAATGATAAGGATTTATCCAGTTCCATTTAGTTTTCTAGGCGGCCTTAGAGAAAAAGGACATGTAAGTTCCTTCAAGTACACCTGGATCGAGATCGATCTCAAAAAAAGAACGGATGACTTCAGACCTGAAAGTCACTCACCGGTAAACTACGACTTCCGCGACTTAAAAATCCTGGATAGCCTAGACACACAAAATAATTGGGCGGCCAGAAAACTTGCCTGCCTTCAAAATGTGTACGTCAATATGGAGAAGTTAATTGAGGATTCTAAGGCTCCCGATAATGTTTCCTTAGCCGTGTTCAAGCCAGCAAGTATCATTAAATTAGAATGGGAGGAAACTGATCGGGAATGGAAAGACGAGTGGAAAGACCTTCGGAAACAAGGCGACCTATTTAACCAGGATAAAGATCCAGAAATTCTAATGCCCAAACTTCCCTACAAATTCAGCTATGTTTTCACTGACGAAACCGGAAAGCAGCGGAAGTTAATGATCGAAGATTGGGAAATTGGTGCACTTTACTGGAATTGCCTAAGGGCGGCCAATGGCAATGAAGAAATAGCGCTTCAGAAGGTCAAAGGAAAATATGAAAATGAGTTTAAGAATAAGGATGTTCATTTTTTTATGGGCACAACTAAAGAATGGCATATGCGCCGGGCGAAAAATCCATTTGTAATTATTGGAGTTTTTTACCCTAAAAAAGAAGCTCAACGATCATTATTCTAAATCTCCTGGATGAGACATTAAACGCGCTCCAAGTCATCTATTTCGCGAACGAAAGCAGCTAATCAATTTAGAAACAAAAGGGGTGATTGCAAGGTCACCCCTTTTACTTTTACCTGCCCCCAAACGCAGGAACCAGGAGCAGAAAATAAACGGGATTATCCTGCTCCCAGTCTCCCTGCCAGGGCACGGATTATTCATTCGTGGCTTTACAACATATTCAATATGCCCTCATTCTCCAGGATGATCATTCCCTGACGATCCTCCGTTATCCCCTGCTGCAATTTGTAGGTATACGTAGGAACAGTCCCCTTCATCACAGTAGGCAGGAATACGAACCGGATGCTGTCGTCGTTGCGCATCAATTCTTCTCCCACCTCGATGATATGGGTGGAAATGATGAAGTATGATTTGCGGAATGAAGCGAAAGCCGCTGTCACAGCCAGTGTGGCGTCATAGGCATCTTTCACGTTCGTTCCTTTGAACAGCTCATCGAAGATCACGAAGAGCTTTTTTTCTGAGGCCACTTCGGACGCCACGGTTTTCACCCGCAGCACTTCCGCATAGAAATGACTATACCCTTTATTGAGATCATCCGGCACATTCACGGAGGAATACAACCCATCCAATACCGTGAAGCGCATGGAGGAACAGGCGAGCGGAAATCCCATATGCGCCAGGTACACCGCAATGCCTGCCGATTTCATCAGCGTTGATTTACCGGCCATATTAGCCCCTGTCAGGAATAATGTTTTGCCTGCGGTATCAAAGCGGAGATGATTGGGAACTGCCTGTTTCAGTGATGGGTGCCTCAGATCCTGAACATCAAGAACAGCCAGCTCCCCCTGTTCCGCAGTGGCAAAACTGAACGCGCGCACACGCGCCACTTCTGCCACCGTGATCATCACATCCAGCTCATACGTAAGCTCCAGCAACTGATGCAATTGTTCACGCAGTGTCTGCCCTAACAAATGATGCAGTTTTGAAACCTGCATCAGGCTCAGATCGTCCTTTACATCAGGCATATCGTTCAGTGCGGTATGCCTGGTGATGATGCGCAGCGTATCTGCCCATGCTTTCCAGGGTGCTTTTTCATTCCCGGGCAATTTCTCCAACTCCGTTAAAAGTTTCTTTGACTGCTGCAGGAATTCAATACAATGCTGTACACCTGCTTCTATGCGGCCATAGCTATCATCCTTTACCAGTGTAGCCATCACTCTCTTGCGCATGCTGGTCCAGAGATTGCTCACATAAGAGCCGCCACGGGCCTCGTCGAGGTAGGCTTCCATTTTTTCCACCAGATCACCGCTGACGGGCAGGGAAACATTATTGTCAAAATAATACCGGAATGATTGACTCCTTGCATTGATGGATGCAGCATTGGTCATTGGATTCCGGAACATCATATCCAGCAATTTCTCCCCTCCTCTCGTTTTCACTTTGTTGAAGATGCTGAAAACGGAATTGGGATTGAATTTGCCCAGCAGGGCCAGGTCTTCCAGTGTTTGATTGTCTGCTATGAAGTTCATGATGCCACCTCCGCTTTTTTCTTTGTGAGAATATCCAGGATCCCTTCGTTGCGGATGATCACCATCCCATGTCTGTCTGAAGTAATGCCCGACGCCAGCTTGTGCGTATATACGGGCCTGTTACCTTCCATCAGGGTAGGCAGGTAAATGAAATTGATATTATCGCATTTCTCGCGCAGCACAGCACCTGCTTCAATGATATGCGTGCTCACAACAAACATGCAATTCTTTCTCCTGGCAATGCCGGATGTAATGGCCACCGTGGCCTCATACGCATCCTTTACGTTGGTGCCGCGAAACAGCTCATCGAAGATCACGAAGAGATATTTGTCTTTACTCAGTTCAGCCGCCACGGATTTGATGCGCAGCACTTCCGCATAGAAATGGCTGGCGCCCTGCGCCAGGTTATCCGGAAGATTGATGGTGGTGAAGATACCGTCGCGTACGGAAAACTCCATGCGCGAAGCGGGCACGGGGAATCCCATATGTGCCAGGAACATGGCCACTCCCAGTGATTTCATGAAAGTGGACTTCCCGGCCATATTGGCGCCCGTGAGGAAGATGATATTACTCTGTGGTGTAATGGAAAGGGTGTTCACCACCGGGTTCTGAAGTGCCGGATGATAGAAATCCTCCAGCACTACCATTTGCTCTTCTTTCTTTTTTGCCACAGGGAACGCAAACTTCTTCTCTACCGCCACACGCGCAACAGAAATGTAAACATCCAGCTGGTAAATATGCGCCAGCAGTTTCTGCAGGTTGTTACGCTGTTTGAAACGGAGCAGCTTATCAAAATCTGCCAGTTTATTGAAGGGCAGTTTCTGTGGGGCGGATTCCTGTAATGCAGGTTGC